>JAZUEG010000350.1:0-2048 GCA_045640025.1 Bacteroidales bacterium | reverse complement strand
AAGCAGTTTTTTCATTATTTCTTGTTGGCGTTTTGTTTGGCGGTTCTCAGATTAAGGATAATCAGGAGCACCAGAATTGTGATGAAAATTATGGAGAACAGAGGTCTCAGCTCCGGGGTAAGTCCGCCCTTGCGCGCGTCGATGTAGATGAAGGTAGAGATGGTATTGAGGCCATCGCTTCCCTTGGTGAACAGAGTCACGGCAAAGTCGTCGATAGAGAGAGTGAGCGCCAGGATGAATCCCGACAGCATGCCCGGTTTCAGCTCCGGGAAGATAACCTTCCTGAGGGCTATGAACGGGGTGGCTCCAAGGTCGATGGCGGCCTCGTAGAGATTCGGGTTCATCTTCATGAGTCTCGGCATCACCGAGAGCACCACGTATGGCATACAGAAAGCCACGTGGGCGCATATTACCGATACAAGACCTCTAGGCAGGCCAATGGCCACAAAGAGCAGGAATATCGATGTACCGGTGATGATGTCAGGGTTTATCATCGGAATCTGGTTCACGAAATTCATGGCCCTCCTGGCCCTGCTGCGCATATTGAATATGCCTATGGCAGCTAATGACCCCAAAATTGTGCTGAACACCGCGCTCACCACGGCTACCAGGGCTGTGGTCCAGATGGCGCTGTTGAGCGACGGGCCGGCCTCGCCTTTCAGGAGGTTGGCGTAGAGATCCAGCGTAAAACCATGCCAGCTGCCGAGAGCCTTGGCATCGGTGAAGCTGAATATCAAGATGATGAATATGGGAGAATACATCACGAGCATCAGCGCCCAGAGGTATCCGTTTGCTATTAACTTTTTCATTTGTCGTCCTTGCCTCCAAATAATGATGTGATACCAATGATGATGAGAAGGATAAGCGACAGGGCCGATCCGTAGTTGAGAAGGCCGGTGTTCATATTATCCTGAATAACAGTACCGAACAGCTTGATGTTGTTCATGGTGAGGAGCTCGGATACGGCGAATGTGGAGATGGTGGGCATAAAAACCATGAGGATGCCCGAATACACACCCGGCATCGACAGAGGCAGAATCACCTTCCAGAACACCTGGGCCGGAGTGGCTCCGAGATCCCTGGCGGCCTCGTTGAGCGAGGGGTCCATCTTCTGGAGTGTATTGTAGATAGGGTATATCATAAACGGCAGGAAGTTGTATGCCATACCGAATATGAGCGCGCCCTCGCCAAGATCCAGATGCAGGAAGTCGAAAAGGGCCACGGTAGCTAATGTCCTGAGAAGAAGGTTGATCCACATGGGCAGGATGAATAGCAGAACCATTACCTGCGGAGTCTTGAACTGGCGGTCGGCCATGAAATAGGCGGCCGGATAGCCAATCAGGATGCATATAATGGTGGTAATCATCGCTATGCCTATGGAATAGATGAAAGTATTGAAGTCGGTACTGTCATCAGCTGTAAAAAACTTTCCAAACTGATGGAGGGTGGCACCCTCGGAGTCGTGAAAAGCGTACCAGGCCACAATAAACAGCGGCGCAATTATGAAAATGAGCATCACAATTGCATACGGAATAGCCCAAGACTTGCGCTTTCCGATGAATTCGATAATCTTATTCATTTCTGGCTATCACATGAAGATCTGTAGGAAGAATATCAACGCTGCACTCCGAGCCCGGCTCAAAGTTCACATAGTTCTGGCACTGGAGCACGCAGCCCGGCGCCACCTCTATCATCATCTCGTAATGGATGCCCTTGTAGATGCTCTCCAGCACCTTGCCGTGCCAGATACCAATCTCCATGTTCTTGGAGAGCTTGATATCCTCGGGGCGGATAATCACGTGGATGGCCTGGCCCTCGCTGAAGCCCTTGTCCACGCACTCCACGTCCTTGCCGAAGAACTGCACCTTGTAGTCGGCCAGCATCTTGCCCTCGATGATGTTGCTCTCGCCTATGAAGTCGGCCACAAATGAATTGACTGGCTCGTTATATATGTCGGTAGGTGTTCCGATCTGCTGCACAAGGCCCTCGTTCATTACCACGATTGTGTCTGAAAGAGTAAGGGCTTCCTCCTGGTCGTGGGTCACATA
>JAZUEG010000349.1:0-1808 GCA_045640025.1 Bacteroidales bacterium | reverse complement strand
AAGACCGCCGCATTCGACCACTCTGCCATCTCTCCAAAAATTCTTTTGTCTGTAAGTCGCAAAAACTTATTAAAGAACCTTGTCATCAACATTGTTTCCTTGTTTTTGACGATGCAAAGGTATGCTGTTTTTCCGAATTCTCCAAATTATTTTAGTAACTTTTTTCAAAAAAAATTATTTTACATTAAATATCAGAAATTTACATTAACGATTTAATTCTCTAAGAGGTTAAGAGAATTAAGAGAATTTTCCATTTAAGAGATTTGGAACCTCATGGTTCCGAGGTTAAGAGGATAAATTGACAGCTCTTAACCTCGGTTCGCTTATGAACAATTTCTTACACCCTGAATCCTGCCACTGTAACATCATCAACAGAGTCGCACTGGCCTTTCCATTCGTAAAGAGATTGCCTGAGCAATTCACCGAGCTCTTTCATCGGGGCGTTGTGGTTGTTGAGTATCAGCTCCAGAAGCTTTCGCTGACCGAACTTGGAATTGCTTTCGCCGCCAAACTGCGATGAGTAGCCGTCGCTCATCAGGAAGATCTCGTCGCCCTTCTGGAGCTGGAGTTTCTGGCTCTTGAAAGGCACGTCGATTATGTATTCGCCTATCGGGCAACGGCTTGCCTTGATGGTGTTCATCGCGCCGTCGCGGATATATACAAGGTTGTTGAAGGCGCCCGCGAATTCCATCTCCATGGTCTGCCTATCCACAATCATCAGCGATATATCCATGCCGTCCTGAACCTTGCGCTCTGAATTCACGGCCATCAGGTACTTGATCTGCGACCTGAGTTTCTCGAGTATCAGCGCGGCGTCCCTTGTTCCCGTAATGGCTATTGAATGCAATATCGAGGTTCCCAACATGGTGAGCATGGCGCCTGGAACTCCGTGACCCGTGCAGTCGGCCACCACAAGTATCTCGTGACGGCTGTCGCTGAATCGCCAGTAGAAATCGCCGCTAACGATATCGCGTGGAATGTATATCAGGAACTTGTCGGAAAATACCGACCCAAAATCCTCTATGTCAGGCAATACCGCCCTCTGCAATGCGTGTGCGTACCTGAGGTTGTGCTCCATATCCTTGCGCTGACTGCTGAGAATCTTGTTGAGGCGCTTCACCTTGCGCTCGCGGCGCATCATCGCGTAGAAAAACCATCCGCTGCCTGCCAGGGCCAGGAATACAAGGAACAATATGGCGAGCGAGAGCCTGTGGTTTTTCTCCTCCTGGGCTATGCGGCGCTCGTGGTCCTGATATTCGCTGGTAAACTGTATGGTCTTTATCTGATAATTGAGGTCGGTATTGAAAAGCGTGTCGCATATCACAATGTAGTCACGGCAGATTTGGGCGGCGCTGTCATAATCGCCATTAGCTATAAAAATAGAATCCAGAAGCTTGCAGGCCAGATCCACGCGGTGAGGCTCCATGGATTCGATGGATTCATTGAGCGAGAGCCTGCCAAACACGATGGCGGAATCGAGATCGCGGTTCTTGTAATATACCTGAGCCAACTTGAACCATGTCCTCGAGAGCAACTCGTGCCAGTCGTTGTCGGTATTGTAGCTCAATACTATGTTTGCCACATTCTTGGCCTTGCCGTACTCCCCCATCTCCATGTAGATATCAATCAAGTGCCAGAGCGGAGCCATGAATTCGGAGCTGTGAGGGTCGAAGAATTTCTCGCGAAGCTCCAGCGACTCACGCAGGTAGCCGATGGACAGGTCCGCCTTGCCGAGGCTGTGCATTATGATGCCGAGATTCAGGTACGAATTGGATATCTGCACCGAATCGTGGATACGTTTGGCTATG
>JAZUEG010000348.1:0-2509 GCA_045640025.1 Bacteroidales bacterium | reverse complement strand
ATCGTCGACACCGCCGCCGCATGATGTTAAGGTTCCCAGGGCAATCATACCCGCCATCAGGTAATAAGTGATATTTCTTTTTATCATTTTTTGATATTATTTAGTGAATAATTGGTTTTTGCTATTTGTAGAGACGGTTCTGTGGAGACGGACCACGGTCCGTCTCTACGGACATCTCTACGGACATTTTCTCGGAATTTACATTTCAATTGATACGTAATTTTTCCAAGGGGGCTTCTGTAGAGACGGACCGTGGTCCGTCTCTACGGACATCTCAATGTTTTTCCTATTCCTCGGCGTATTTTGCATCGGTCCAGTCGTCGGTGCGGAATGGATATGCAGGCAGGAATCCGCCGCCGATGAGTGTGCCGTGGCTGAAATCGCGGAAGCAGAATCTTACAGCTACAGGCTTGGGCACCTTCTTGGAGCTGATGGCCACGTGGTTGGTCTGCCACTTTACCCAGACGCTGTCGGCGCAGTGGAATACGTGGTCGTCGCCGGCTATGTCGAAGCCCTCTATCATGTAGTTGGAGCAGATGCCCATCTGGAGATTGTCGAATCCTACGAATGCCTCGTTGCCCTCTATGTACATCTCCTTGTATGTGGGGCCCGATGCCATGAACATTTCCCTGCCGTATGTCTTATTGAGGGCCAGCCATGCAAGGCGCTGACCTACTTGTTTTTTCTGTCGCGGATGGATGTTGAATTTCTCCTGCGGAAGGGCGAGGTCGCATGTGGATACGAGACCGCAGTTTGGTATCAGCTGGCTAAGCTTATACTGGCTCTCGCGCAGGAATGCGGCCGAATTGTATGGTCCGTAATAATAAGGCGCTATCTCGCACATGTAGAAAGGAATGTCGCCCAGGCCGATCTCCTGACGCCAGAAGGCCACCATATCGGTCATAACGGCCTCGAAATTATTGGCGCCCACGTTGCTCTCGCCCTGATACCAGATGATGCCCTTGTAGGTGAGTTTCTTTACTGGATGGAACATGGCATTGTATGGCAGGAGGATGCGCTCCCACTCCTGCTCCACGGCCTCGATGTCCTCTTTCTTGGTGGAATAGCCGTGCTTGTGGAGGAGCTCCTCGTTCATCCAGCTCTCTACCTTGCTGCCGCCGTATGCTATGGATACTATGCCGACTGGCACGTTGAGGGCGTGGGAGAGGTTTTTGGCGAAATGCCATGCTGTGGCCGAATACTCGGTGGCCACGGCAGCTGATGGCACGGTCCATGTGCCGTCGATATCGTCGAGAGGTGTGTAGCTGTGCTTGGGGTACTGTGTGACGAATCTTACGTGGTTGGCCTCGCGGTCAGAGAATACTATCTCTTCCCAGCCATCCTCCACGCAGCATCCCGGATACCCTTTTAGGGGCATTTGCATGTTGCTCTGGCCTGATGCAAGCCATACTTCGCCTATCAGCACGTTGCTGATGGAGGTTACCTTGCCGTCCTTCAAGTCCTTGAAATCGAGGGTCTGAGGGTCGAATGATCCGGCCGGTGTTGAGATCTCGGCCTGGAATTTGCCTTCCTTGTCGGCCTGTACGGTTACCTTCTGGGAATTCCAGCTCATGGAGATCTCCACCTTTGCGTTTTTGGTGGCGGTACCCCACACGCGGGCGTTGGAGCTTTGCTGGATTACCATATTGGAGCTAATGGCGTTTGGGAGTTTTACCTCGGCATTAGCTGCCAATCCGCTGAGTAATAATGCGGTAATGATTTGTGGTACTTTCATTGATCTGATATTTTTAGTAATTGAAACGAAAAATGTATAAAATTGTTCCAAAAATACTAATAATATCAGTAATTTCAAAAATTTTTTCTTATGCCGACATTTTCATGAACTGAAGCTCGCGGCCTGATATGTTTTCCCAGAGGCCGTCGAAATCCTGAGCCTGGATGTGGCTGGCGAGTATTCCGGTGCGTCCGTTGAAGAGGTTTTTTCTGGCAGGCTGGCTGTTGATGGTGAGCGAGAGGCGCACGTAGTATACGTCGTTGTTGGTGTCCTCGTCGAAACGGGAATTTACGAATGCGTTGACAGTGATCTCGGAGTTCTTGACGGCGCAGCAGAATTTGCAGTACCAGTCGCCGGGCTCGGCAGGCTCGTATTCCCAGTATATTGTTGCGCTATTAGCTGGCTTGCATGTGATGAGGTTTTTGCGGATGTATTCCGATCCCTTGGAGCATACGTCCTTGGCGTAGTTCCAAACGGACTGCATGATATCGTTCTGATGGCCCTGCTCGATGGCAAAGCTCATGTAAATCTTGTTGTATTCCAGTGCGTTCTCGTTGTTTCTGTTAGTTCTCATGGCTGTATCGTTTTTTATGGTTTGTGTTTGTTTTTTAATTACGATACAAAGATACAGGTAGGGTTGTTCCAGAATTCGGTACAGGATGGAAGTTTTTTTTAATTTTTTTTTGGGGGCTAACGAGACAGGGGAAACAATTATTGTTTGATGACAATTATTATATAATGACAATTATTATATAATGACACGCACGTCCGTGC
>JAZUEG010000347.1:0-7255 GCA_045640025.1 Bacteroidales bacterium | reverse complement strand
GAGGCCAGCCCCAGGAGCGGCTTGCGCCCTCGTTCATGTAGTTGATTTCCCAGATAGACTCGCTGCTCCACTCGCCGTTGCGCTCCCAGATGGCGTTGTAGTCTCTCATCAGCTCGTATTCGCCGCTGTTGATTATCTGCTCCATGTATTTGAGCGCTGTGCCGAAGTTAGGCTGGTCGTTCTGATACATTACCACCTCGGAGTAGAGCATGTAAGTCATTGCGAGAGTTACACGGCCAGCGTCCTTGTCCTTGGCCTTCATGGGAAGGATGTTGGCGGCTATGGCCTCGTTAAGGTCGGTGAGTATGCCCTTGTAAACCTCGTCGGCAGAGCTC
Organism: Bacteroidales bacterium; assembly: GCA_045640025.1. GTDB lineage: Bacteria > Bacteroidota > Bacteroidia > Bacteroidales > UBA3824 > UBA3824. The sequence continues at coordinate 6,920 of JAZUEG010000347.1, read as the reverse complement.
TGTGCGCAGGTGTAAGGCGATTCGAGGTTCTTGGTGTAGTAAGGCACGTTGCCCCAGAATTTCCAGAGCTGAGTGTAGTAGAATGCGCGGAGCACCTTGGCCTCGGCTATGTAGAGAGCCTTGGCATCCTCGCTGATATTCTCTACGCCCTCTATGTAGAAGAGCACGTCGTTGCATCTCTTTACGCCCGAGTAGCAGTCGGTCCAGATACCCTCCATGCAGTTGGTGGGGATGGCCTCGAAGTTGTTCATCAGGTGCCAGAACTCATTGTCGCTTCGGCTTGCACCGCCCGGCCACATCTGGTCGCCCATGATGTCGCTCATTACGTTGATAGGGTTGTACTGGCCCATTGCCCAGTCGAACCACTGGAGAGGGTCGTAGGCGGCCACGAGGTCCTCGAAAATGCGGTCCTGAGTCTTGTAGAACTCGTCTACGTAGAGTTTGTCGGGGCTTTCCACATTCAGGAAGTCCTCTGAGCACGATTGCATTGTCATGGCAGCTAATGCCATGCTTGCTATTAATATCTTGTTTTTCATATTGTTACCTTATTTAGAAAGTTAAGAACTTAGAAACCTACGTTAACACCGAAAGTGATAACTCTTGCCTGTGGGTATATACCCTTGTCGATACCGATAGCCTTCTCGCCGCCAATCTCAGGATCGAAACCCTCGTACTTGGTGAATGTGAGGAGGTTCTGAGCTGATACGTATACTCTCAACTTGTTCATGAAAGCATTCTTTGTGATGTGCTGTGGCAGAGTGTAGCCGAGAGTGATGTCCTTGAGTCTCATGAACGAACCGTCAGAGAGCAGGAGATCAGAAGAGAGCCAGTTGGCATTGTCGCCGAATACAAAGCGTGGAATTCTGTTGGAAGTGCCCTCGCCGGTCCAGCGGTCCAGCATCCAGGTTGGGAGGTTGGCGTAGCGGATATCTGTACGGCGTGTGGCATCGTAGATATCGTTGCCGATGGTGCCTTGGAGCATCATGCTGAAATCGAATCCCTTGTACTCTGCGCTGAAGTTGAGACCGTATGTCCAGTCTGGCATACCCTTGCCGATCATTGTCTGGTCGCTCTCGTCGATTACGCCGTCGCCGTTCAGGTCTATGTATCTTACATCGCCGGGCACTGCCTTTGGCTGAATCATATTGCCCTCAGCATTTACATAGCTCTCTACCTCGTTCATGTTCTGGAAGATGCCGTCGGTCTTGTAGCCGTAGAAGTATGGGAAAGGAAGACCATTCTGACCACGTGTGATGGTGCCTACGCCCTGGAAGCTGATGAGGTTCTGGTATCCTGAATCGTTGCCCAGGTCTATGAGCTCGTTCTTGAGCCATGATGCGTTGCCCGATACTCTGAACTTCCATGGACCCTTGCTCCAGCGGTAAGTTACATCAAACTCCCAGCCCTTGTTGTCCATTACGCCCACGTTGCCGGTTGGCTTGGCCTCGCCCACGTATGATGGAATAGGCATCTCCATGAGCATTCCGTCGGTGCGTTTCTTGTACCAGTCGATGGTGACAGCGAGAGCGCCGTGGAAGAAGTCGATATCAGCTCCTATATCTGTCTGCTTGGATGTCTCCCAGCAGAGGTAAGTATTAGGAATAGTAGAAGGCTTGGTGCCGTTGGCTATGCTCTCGTCGATACCGAAGATGTAGTTGTTGCCGGTAGAAGTGAGCGATGTGTATCTGAATGCGCCGATATTCTCGTTACCATTCTTGCCCCAAGAGAAACGGAGCTTTGCGTTGCCCAGCCAGTCGGGACGGTTGGCGAGGAAGTTCTCCTCTGTAACATTCCAACCGAGAGAGAATGATGGGAATGTGGCGTAGTGGTTGTCGGGACCGAAGTTGGAGCTGCCGTCGCGGCGTACTGTAAACTGGGCCATGTATTTGCCCTGGTAGTCGTAGCTTGCGCGTGCAAACATAGATGAGAGAGCGTGAGGATTGGTGGCTCCGCCGTATACAGCCATATCGCCCTCGGCCTGGAGACCGGTAGTGAAGTTGATGTTTGGCTTGCTGCCGTCTTCCTCTATCATATCGAAGTTGCTGCCTCCGAGCTGACGGCCTGTGGCCTTGAGTGCGCTCTGTCCGAGGAGGATTGTGAAGTGGTGGTCAGCCACGGTCTTGTCGTAGCTGAGGGTGTTCTCTATCTGCCATGTGAGGCCCTTGTTCATCTCGCTGTATACCTTTGATCGGTCGGCGTAGTTGTTTGGGTTCAGCCAGAATTTCTTTACATATCCGTTGTTGCCCCAGAAAGCCATGTCGGTGCCGAATGATGTGCGGAACTTCAAGTTGTCGATAAGGCCGATCTCAGCGTACATATTCGATACGAGCTTGTCGGTCCAGTACTTGGGAGCCGGGAGCGAGAGGCTTGCCAATGGGTTGGTAATCTCGTTGTACTTGGTGCCGGCTATGGTGTAGAGGCCGTCGGGACCGTATACTGGAGTAAAGTTCTGAGTGTTGGAGTACTGCTCGATATCAGCTTTCTCGTCCTGAGAGTATACTGTAAGGATTGGGCTCATGGTGAGTGCGCTTCCGAGTACCGAACCGAACTCTGAGTTGGCCTCTATGTTGGTGGCCTTTATGTGAGAGTAGCTTACGTTGAGGCCGGCGTTTACGCTGTTCAGCCAGTTGCGGTCCTTAGAGTCGAGGAGAGTGTACATTGTGTTGCTGCGCATTGTAAAGCGCTGATAGTTTGATCTGTCGAAATTGCCGCCTACGATACCTTCCTGGTTGTTGTAGCCAGCTGATATGAAATAGTTTACAACATCGCTTGCGCCGCTGAAGTTGATCTCGTGGTTCTGCATTGGAGCGTTGGCGTTGAAAACCTCCTCCTGCCAGTCAGTGCCCTTGCCGAAGCTTGCTGGAGAGGCGTAGATGATATCCTCACCGGCGTTGAGCGAGCCCTCGTTCATGAGAGTGGCGTACTCTGTGGCGTTCAGCATTGCGCGGTGTTTCCAAGGATTCTGCATAGAGAAGCTGTAGTCGTAGTTTACTCTCAGCGAGCCCTTCTTACCCTTCTTGGTGGATACCAGGATTACGCCATTAGCTGCACGCGCACCGTATACAGCGCCCGATGCCGCATCCTTGAGCACCTCGATGCTCTCGATGTCGTTGGGGTTCAGGTAGTCGATGCCGCCGTCTATTGGCATTCCGTCCACTACGTAGAGAGGATCGCTGTTGTTGATGGTACCGATACCGCGTACTCTGATCTGGCTGCCTGCGCCGGGCTGTCCCGAGATTGATGTTACTGTAACACCCGAGGCGAGACCCTTGAGGGCGTTGTCTACTCGGAGAGTGGTACCGCCAATCTCGTCGGCGTTGATACCGGCGATGGCCGCTGTCACCACGCTGCGCTTCTGTGTGCCGTATCCGATTACTACCACCTGCTCGAGGGCGGTGAGGTCTTCCTGAAGACTTACTTTCATGCTGGTCTCGTCCTTGGAGGCCGTTACCTCATAAGTCTTGTAGCCTATGTAGGAGAAAGTAACGGTGGCGCCCTTCTTTACCGAGAGCATGAAGTTTCCGTCTATATCTGTAATGGTGCCGTTGGTGGTGCCGGCCTCTATTACATTTACTCCTATAAGAGTCTCTCCGCTGGTGGCGGATGAAACCACGCCGGAGAGTGTTACTGAGCTTTGCCCGAATACTGTCAAGTTGATGAGCATTGCCATTAATACTGTTATTAGTCTTTGCATAATGTGAAATTTGAAAATTAGTAAAATCGTGTTTCTGCTGTTCCTTTCAGCTTGGTTCAAAATTACAAAATCAATGGGCGGATTTGCAATTTTTTTTCATTTCTAAACTACGTCAAGCCTATAAAAAAACTACGTCAATACTACGTCAGACCCTGCTTATAGCTACGTCAGAGCGGATTTTGGCTACGTCAGCAGCGGAAAAGTGAAAATTCACGCCATTTTTTCAGAGAAATTTCTTATCTTTGCACCGAAAATCAAAAATCAAAAATCGAAAATCAAAAATGGCAATTCAGCAACTTGTAAGATTCGACTGGGCTATAAAGAAGCTTCTCAGGAACAAGGCAAACTTCGATGTTCTTGAGGGTTTCCTCAGTGTGCTCCTTGGCCGGCAGATGAAGATCAACAGGATCTTGGAGTCGGAGGGTAATCAGGATTACGAGGACGACAAGTTCAACCGTGTGGATATGCTTGTGGAGGACGAGGACGGTGAGATTGTTCTCATAGAGGTTCAGAACGACCGTCAGCTCGATTACTTCCACCGAATGCTCTACGGTACTTCCAAGACCATTTCAGAATACATTGACCAGGGGCAGAAGTATGCCGAGATCAAGAAAGTCTATTCCATAAACATTGTATATTTCAGCCTCGGACAAGGTTCCGACTATGTATATAAAGGTGTTACAAGTTTCAAGGGACTTCACGACGATACCTTGCTGAACCTCTCCAAGCAGCAGAAAAAGCTTTTCAAGATAAATAATGTTGAGGAGGTTTTTCCTGAGTATTATTTACTTAGGGTCGATAAGTTCGACGACCTTGCCAAGGACAGCCTCGACGAGTGGATCTCGTTCCTGAAATCGGGCGAGATAGATGACCGCTTTACTGCACAGGGCTTGGCTCAGGCCCGCGCCAAGCTTCAGTACGAGAAGATGAGCGAGGAGGAGCGAGCCGCCTACCGCAGGTATATGGAAAACCTCCGCTACGCCAACAGCGTGATAGCCACCAGCCGTTTTGAGGGGCTTCAAGAGGGCGAGAAAATCGGCGAGAAGCGCAAGGCAATCGAGACTGCCCGTAAGATGAAGTCCAAGAATTTCCCAATTGAGGATATCGCCGATCTCACTGGCCTCACAGCCGAAGAAATTGCAAATATTTAACCCAAATAACCACAAAGTTTTATTTTTTTCGGATACTTATCAGCTCCAGTACAAAATCGTTCATCATCGGCAGTACCGAGTCGTCGTATTCCTCGCCGAGAAAACAGTTGTCGGAAACTCCCTTGATGGAGATGCATGGAATCCCGAATCGCCGGGCCAGCTGATACACCGCCACGGCCTCCATGTCCTCGCAGATTATGGAGTATCGGCGCATCAGCATCCGTATCATCTTGCGCTCGTTGTTCCAGATGTCGGCCGATCCCACACGGCCTGTGTGTCCATTGCGCGGATAGCTTATTTTTTTTGCTTCAGCTGATAGCGTGCTGTCCGCCGTGTATACCACGAGCTCGTCTGTGCCGCCGTCGGTGAATGTCATGTAGTTCCACTTCCGGATGTTGATTCCGGCTCTCTTGCGGCTGGTCATGTACGATGCTGTGCTCATGGCCTCGGTGCAGATTATGATGTCGTCCTTGTGGATCTGCCTGCCGTATCCGCCCACCATTCCGTAGTTTATGGCAGCTGATACATTGTATCTGGAGCACACGAGGCTTGTCATTGCGCTCATCTTGATGAGGCCCGGCCCCGATACTCCGGCCACGATGTCCTTGTTGCCGATCTTGCCCCTGTATATTCGGAATCCGCCTATGCTCATGGTATCCACATTCTCCATGCTCTGTATCAGCGGCGATACCTCGCGCTGCATGGCCGCGGCTATGAAAATATAATCCTGCGCCATCAGTCTGAAAGCGCAGGACAGTATTATGGATAGTGTGAAGATAGCTCTCATGCCCCTACTCCTCATCCGCATCCTTTGTAAACGTCATGCCGGCCTGGGCGTATATTCTCCACTTCTCGAGTACATCCTTCATGTCGGATGGAATCTCGCTGTCGAAGCTCATTATCTTCTTGCTGGTTGGATGCACAAACTCCAGGGTCTTGGCGTGGAGGCCCTGACGAGGCATTATTGCGAAACAGTTCTCAACGAACTTGCGGTACTTGGCGAATGTGGTTCCGCGGAGAATCTTGTCGCCGCCGTACACATCATCGCCGAATAGGGGATGGCTCTGGCTCTTCATGTGGACGCGTATCTGGTGGGTACGGCCTGTCTCAAGCTTGCACTCTATCAGGGTTACGTAGCCGAATCTCTCAAGCACGCGGTAGTGGGTGATGGCTGGCTTGCCTATTCCGCTGTCCTCGGGGAACATCTTCATGGCCTTGCGGTCCTTGGGGTCGCGGCCGATGTTGCCTACTATGGTGCCCTCGGGCTCCTGGATGTCGCCCCATACGAGAGCCTGGTAACGGCGGTTTACGGTGTGGTTGAAGAACTGACGGGCCAGATGCGCCTTCGATTTCTCGTTCTTGGCTATCACCAGAAGGCCCGATGTGTTCTTGTCGATGCGGTGCACGAGGCCGGGGCGTGTGTCGTTGGTATCAAACTGCGAATTCTCCTCGCCTATGTGGTAGGCGAGGGCGTTCACCAATGTGCCGGTGAAATTGCCGTGGGCCGGGTGAACCACCATTCCGGCCTTCTTGTTCACCACAATCAGGTCGTCGTCCTCATATACGATGTCGAGCGGAATGTTCTCTGGCTCCAGCTTGTATTCGAAATGCTCACCGGGCAGCATCACCACCACCTCGTCGCCGGGGTGTACTCGGTAGTTGCTCTTCTGGGCCTTGCCGTTTACGAGTATGCATCCTGCCTTGGCGGCCTCCTGAATCTTGTTTCGGGAGATTCCGGCTATACGCATGTCGAGATACTTGTCGAGGCGCTCCAGCTCCTGCTTCTGGTCTACTGTTACGCGGTAGCGCTCGGTCATCTGTCCGTTGCCGTGGTCGATGGTCTCGCCCTCCAGCTGCTCTATCTCCTCGGCATCGTCCAGTTCGTCGATTTCTTCGTCGCTTATGAGCTCGTTGTCCATCAGCTCATCGTCCTGTGGTATAATGTTTTCTGTCATAATTCTAATTTGCTTTTATGAATTTGGCGCTCGCCTTGTTTTCCGGCGAGTATATTATGTAATTGCCCTTGGCCAGGCCCGAAATGTCTATCTCGGTCTCATCGTCCTGGGCGGTAATCT
>JAZUEG010000346.1:0-17998 GCA_045640025.1 Bacteroidales bacterium | reverse complement strand
GGTGGGAAGAGTAGTATTTCTCCCTGGTTGTATTCTTTATATACTTGTCTTGCCATATTATCTTTCTATTTTTCAGAAAGATAATAATTTTTTTTGATATAAAAAAGGCTGTCGCAAAAAAAACTTTTTGGACAGCCCCTTTTTTGTATTATCGAAGTTGTTTTCTGAGATTAATTGTTGGCTGCCTCGCCGCCCCATTTGCCGTTGGCGAGGTCAAACCAGATATTGTAAGTGCCGGCGGTGGCGATGTTGCCATCAAACCAGAAATTGTCTGCGTTGTCTTTTATGAAGTTGTCCCATGCTGTCCATCCGTTTGTTCCGTACTTTGTTCCGTTCTCATCCTCAGCCACAAAGTTGTACCAGCCTGATGTGGTGGTAACTGTAGCTCTCCAGATTCCGTTCTCGTCCTGAGAGCATGTTGCAAAAATCTCTCCTGTGGTTTTGTCCTTGAGAATTAAGTTGTTGGTGGCGGGAGCTGGAGCTGCCACTTCCTCGCCACCCCACTTGCCTTGAGCGAGGTCAAACCAGATGTTGTAAGTTCCGGCGTTGGCGATTTCCTTATCGAACCAGAGGTTAGATTCCTCGTTCTCAACGAATTCGTCCCAGCTACCCCAAGAGCCTCCATTGATTGATACTCCGAAGTTCTTGCCGTTGGAATCCTTGGCGAAGAAATTCTGCCAGTCCTTTGTAGTTGTTACTGTGGTTTTCCAAATGCCGTTGGCGTCTGCCTCGCATGTGGCCATCAGCTCGCCGTTGTCCTTGTTGTAGAGATAGAGCTTGCCGTCGTTGGCAGTTGGCTGCTCAGGCTCAGGTTCTGGCTCGGGATTTGGTTCTGGGGTAGCTGATGGCAATTCACCGGTTCCCCACTTCATATCGTTGAGATTGAACCAGAGGTCGTATGTGCCGGCGTTGCCGTCTATCCAGAAGTGGTTGAATTCACCCTTTGCTTCTGCTATCTCGTACTCATTGGTCCAGCTTGTAGGTCCGTAAATTATACCGTCCTTGTTGGTTACGGTAAAGTTTTCCCAATTAGAACCAAATGTGATTGTGCCAGTATAGAGTCCGTCGGATTTTTTCTCGAGCTTGCCGAGTTTCTCGCCGTTTACGTTGTCGATGTAGAGTACGTCCTCGTCGCTGTTGCCAGCGTTGGGGTCATTCTCTGGAAGCAGCTCGGTGTGCTGTCCGTCGAATACATCGAGGGCATCAGCTGGCTTTCCTGATGAGAGGAAACCGCCCATGCCGTAGCCGTTCCAGCCTGAAGCCTCTGGCTCCCAGTAGAATACGCCCTTGCAACGTGAGAGCTCGCTCTTGCTGCGGATCACGGTATTCCAGATGGCGCGTTTGGCTTCCCATGATGCTATGGCTGATGAGCCGAGCTCACAGATCATTACATCCTTGTCGCAGTTGTCGGAGATTTTCTTCAGGTTGTTCAAGCAGGCGTCTATATAGTCGGCATACCAGTTGGCATTGTTGAAATCGGGGTACAATGATACTCCGAAAATATCAAACTCTGCGCCCATCTCACTGAGTTTCTTTACAGTAGCTGAATGGTCACGCTGTCCGTTCTGGAAGTGTACTACGATTTTTGTATCAGGAAATACAGCCTTGGCGGCCTCGCGTGCCTTGTTGTGGACCTTCACATAGTTTTCGGTTCCCATGTCGCAGTTGAGCGCGGTGTGGTTTTTCTCGTATTCCTTGTCGTCCCATTTGTGGAACATCATTCCGCCCATGGTCTCGTTGCCTATCTGCACCCAGGCCACATCCACTCCGGCATCCTTGAGAGCCTGGAGCACATCGGTGGTGTGGTCGGCGGCGGCCTTGGCGAGCTCGTCGATGGTCTCTATGTCGGTCCATGCCTTAGGCTTGCGCTGCTGCTTGGGGTCGGCCCAGCCGTCCGAATAGTGGAAGTCTATCATTATGTGGTATCCGAGAGCCTGTGCGCGCTTGGCTTTCTCTACCACGTCGGCCTTGTCGCAGTAGCCGTGGAGGTCGGGATATGTGGATGGGTCTACCCATACGCGGAATCTTGCCGCATTGAATCCGGTGTTTTTCAGCAGCTGAAGGCATTCAGTCTCAGTGCCGTTCTTGTCGTAAAACTTCTTGCCGGCGGCTTCCATCTCTGTTATCCAGCTTGGGTCGGCGCCGTAAGCGAAATCTGTGACATCAGCTGAAGGGATGTCAGGAATGGAGGGATCATTTCCCGGCTCGTCGGGAGTCACAGCGCCTGGGTCGCCGGGAGCTGATGGCGTAACAGACGAATTCTGCTGAGTTCTCTGCTCAAAGATGCTCTCGTCGTCGGCGCACGATGCAGCGCCTAATGTTATCAGCGACATCATGGCTCCGAGAATCCAATAGTTTATTTTTCTCATTTTTTGTAATTGTTTATGAGGTTAAGAATTTCAAAAATTATTTCACACGGCAAATATAAATAAAAGGTTTTAAATACATTTAATATTTTCTGATTTTTTTTCAAAAAAAATAGAGGCGCATCGGAAATACCGTTGCGCCTCTATTATATAAGGTGTGTAATTTTTCAGATTACTGGTTTACTACCTTCGATACGAGCTTGGCTGCCTCCTCGAATGTGATTGCCGACATTACGTTGAGACCAGACTCGTCGATGATCTTCTTGGCCTCCTCGGCGTTGGTGCCCTGGAGACGTACGATGATAGGAATATTGATAGTGCCTATCTTCTTGTAAGCCTCTACCACGCCATAAGCTACACGGTCGCACCTTACGATACCGCCGAAGATGTTTACGAGGATGGCCTTTACATTAGGATCCTTCATGATGATCTTGAAGGCTGCCTCTACTGTCTCGGCCGAAGCTGTACCACCTACATCGAGGAAGTTGGCTGGATCGCCGCCCGAGAGCTTGATGATATCCATTGTGGCCATAGCGAGGCCGGCGCCGTTTACCATACAGCCGATGTTTCCGTCGAGTTTTACGAGGTTGAGACCGTACTGGCCAGCCTCCACCTCAGCTGGAGCCTCCTCAGTGATATCGCGCATTGCAGCGAACTCCTTCTGGCGGAAGAGAGCGTTGTCATCGAGCTTTACCTTGCAGTCGGCTGCCAGGATCTTGTTGTCGGATGTCTTGAATACAGGGTTGATCTCCATCATCGAAGAGTCGCTCTTCAGGTATGCGTTTACGAGACCTGCCACAAACTTCTTCATGTTCTTGGCTGCATCGCCAGAGAGACCGAGGTTCAAGGCTATTCTGTTGGCCTGGAATGCGAGAAGGCCTGTGCCCGGATTGATCTCCTCCTTGTAGATGAGCTCTGGAGTCTCCTCGGCTACCTCCTCGATGTTCATACCGCCCTTGGGCGAGTACATCACGATGTTGCGGCCTGTGGCTCTGTTCAGCAGGATGCTCATGTAGTATTCGGCTACATCTATCTTGCCCTCAGCGTTAGGATAGTAGATGCTCTCCTCTACGAGTACCTTGCGTACGAGCTTGCCGGCTGCGCCAGTCTGCTTAGTTACCAGTGTCATGCCGATTATCTGGCCGGCGTAAGTCTTCACCTCGTCTATCGATTTGGCGATCTTTACTCCGCCTGCCTTTCCGCGGCCGCCTGCGTGTACCTGTGCCTTTATGGCCCAGCAGTTGGTGCCTGTCTCCTCCTGGAGCTTCTTGGCGGCCTCTACAGCCTCGTCAGCTGTCTCAGCCACGATTCCCTTTGGTACGGGAACTCCGTATTTGGCAAGAATCACTTTGCCTTGAAATTCGTGTAAATCCATTTTTTATAGATATTTATGTTTTATGCTTTCACTTAAATTTTGATGTTACGAAATTACATAATTTCTTTGATGTAGCAATATATTTTTGCACAAAAAGTGATTTTTATACAATTTTTTGGTGCTTTTAAGGATTTTACTTAGCTTTTGTCCATTACAGCTAATGGCAAATGCGTATTTTTGCACCCCTATGTATATTATATAAGGTGTGTATCAGCTGCAATAAAAAAAAGTTCAGCTAATATTAACGTAACACGATAATTTTGTATTATATTTGCATCTTGAAAATTTCAAAAACTTTAAATCATAAAATATGATAGCATACATGTTTCCAGGACAGGGCTCACAGTTCCCTGGAATGGGTAAAGACCTATATGAGAATTCTCCGATAGCCAAGCAGCTTTTCGACAAGGCCGACGAGATTCTCGGTTTCGGAATTACAAAACTCATGTTTGAGGGTACAGCAGAGGATTTGATGCAGACCAAGGTAACACAGCCATGCGTATTCCTCCACTCGGTAATCTCCGTTCTTGCCTTGGGCGACAGCTTTGTGCCAGGCGTTACAGCAGGACACTCTCTCGGCGAGTTCTCGGCACTCACAGCCGCCGGAGCACTCACTTTCGAGGACGGCCTCACACTCGTGGCCAAGCGCGCCGCCGCCATGCAGAAGGCCTGCGAGATCCAGAAGGGAACAATGGCCGCCGTTCTCGGATTGGAGGACGCACAGATAGAGGATATCTGCGCCAAGGTTTCAGCTGATGGCAAGGCAGTAGTAGCGGCCAACTTCACCTGCGCGGGACAGGTGGTGATCTCAGGCACCGAGGAAGGCGTGGATGCCGCATCGGAACAGCTCACAGCAGCCGGCGCCAAGAGAGTAGTAAAGCCCGCGGTAAGCGGCGCATCCCCCTCCCCACTCATGGACCCTGCCAAGGTAGAGCTCGAGGCCGCCATTGCAGCCACCAACTTTTCCACACCTAAGTGTCCTGTATATCAGAATGTTGACGCCATGGCTCACACCAATCCGGAGGAGATTAAGGCCAACCTCATAGCCCAGCTCACATCGCCAGTAAGATGGACCAAGAGCGTGCAGAACATGATAGCCGCCGGTTGCGACGAGTTTGTAGAGTGCGGTCCGGGCAGCGTGCTTCAGGGCCTTATGCGCAAGATTGACAGAGGTGTAAAAGCAAGTCACTTAGCCTAATAATAAGTTATTGTAAAAAAATTGTTTATTTTTTTGCGTAAATATTTTTTAGGCTCAAAAATTATTTGTAATTTCACAGCGGATTAGGAAAGATATTTTTGGAGAGGTGTCCGAGTGGTCGAAGGAGCACGCCTGGAAAGTGTGTGTACCTCAAAAGGGTACCAAGGGTTCGAATCCCTTTCTCTCCGCAAAATATTAATTCTGAGCTACTTACAAATTACATTATTAAGCATATAAACATCAATAATCGTATAATTTAAAAATTAAAAAACACAACATGAAAAAGCTATTTTCATTATTGGCAATAACTGGAATGTTAGTATTCGGTAGTGCTAATGTATTTGCACAGGACGACGCTCCAGCAGCAGCAACCGAGCAGGTTGCAACACCAGCAGCAGACAATGCTCCTGCAGCTTCAGTTTCACAGGATGCTCCAGAGGAGGTTCCTGTACACAAGGCTATCAAGACAAAGTTCATCGAGGGTGGTGCCGGCTTCATGGCATCGGTTCTCATTGCCTTGATCCTCGGTCTCGCTATCGCTATCGAGCGTATCATTTACTTAGGCATGTCTTCTACCAATACTGAGAAGCTCCTCGATCAGATCCAGGAGGCTCTCAACAACGGTGGTATCGAGGCTGCCAAGGCAGTTTGCGCTGATACAAGAGGTCCAGTAGCTGGTATCTTCAAGCAGGGTCTTGAGCGTTACGACCAGGGTCTCGATGTTGTTGAGAAGGCTATTGTTTCTTACGGTTCTGTTGAGATGGGCCACATGGAGAAGGGTGTTACCTGGATCAACTTGTTCATCTCTCTGTCTCCAATGCTCGGATTTATGGGTACTGTAATCGGTATGATCCAGGCATTCGACTCTATCGAGCAGGCTGGTGACGTATCTGCTTCTTTGGTTGCCGCTGGTATCAAGGTTGCGTTGATCACAACTGTAACCGGTTTGATCGCAGCTATGATTCTTCAGGTATTCCTCAACTACATTCTCTCTAAGATTGAGTCTCTTACCTCTGATATGGAGGACGCATCTATCTCTTTCGTAGATATGCTCATCCGTTACAATGCTAAGAAGAACTAATTTTCATAACCCAAACAATTAAAGAACCATTATGTTACAAAATATTTTGAAGTATACAAAATGGGGTCTCTTTGCAATCACAATTATCCTTTTAGTCCTCTTTGCTGTTAATGTAGTGCCAATGGCCGACAATGCAGACAAGATGGCTTCAGGATATACCGACGCAATACTCGGCTGGGCTTTGGCTCTGTTCATCATTTGCGCTCTGGTTGCAGTGGCTTTCCCTGTATACGAGTTCATCAAGCAGCTTATTAGCGATCCTAAGTCTGCTGTCAAGACTGTGATCATGGTTGGCGCTATCGCTGTTATAGCTATTATAGCTTACGTAACCGCCAGCGGTGCTGAGGATTCGATTTGTGAGACTCTCGTTGAGACTAATGAGACTGAGCTTAAGTGGTCAGGCGCTGGTCTTAACACTCTCTACATCACTCTTGGCATCTCATTGCTCGCCGTTATTTACGCAGAGCTCATCGCTAAGAAGTTAAACTAATAATCAATTTGGCCGGGGAATAATAAAGGTTTCCCTTCATTCTTCCCTGGTCAGATTATCAATTTTAAGAATAAGATGGCAAGACAAGTAGGTGAAATTAATGCAAGTTCACAGGCTGACATCGCGTTCCTTTTGTTGATATTCTTCCTCGTTACCACTTCAATGAACGTGGATCAGGGTCTGTTCCGTCAGCTCCCTCCACCTTCACAGAATGACCAGGAGACTACAGAGAAGATTAATGAGCGTAACCTCTTTATCGTTCTTATCAACAAGGACAATCAGTTGGCTATCAAGGGCGAACTTGCTGATATCAACGAGCTTACCGAAAGAACTATCGAGTTCATCACAAACCCTCGCAACAACGAGAACCTCGCCGATAAGAGCAAGGCTTCCGTTAAGTACGAAGAGGCACTTGCTAAGGGCAGAGCCGACGAGGCCGCCGCTCTCAAGAAACTCGTGGATTTGTATGGTGACCCAGATATTACCAAAGGTGTAGTTTCGTTGCAGAATGACCGCGGTACCAATTACGAGACATATATCGCTGTTCAGAACAATATCGTAGCAGCTTTCAATATCGTTCGTGACAGGTTCTCTAAGGATCATTTTGATGGTAGGGTTTTCGATGAGCTTAATTCTGATGAGCAGAAGCTCGTTAAGCTTGTTGTTCCTATGAATATCTCAGAAGCTGAGCCTAGAAGTATCAAGTAATAATTTAAAAAGCGTTTAGAATTATGTCAAAATTTAGAAAGGATGGTAAGAGAGCCGTTGCTGCTCTTTCTACCGCATCACTTCCTGACATCGTTTTCATGTTGCTTTTCTTCTTTATGTCTGTTACTTCTATGAAGGAGACTGATTACAAGGTTAAGATCAAACTCCCTACAGCTACTGAAGTTAAGAAACTTGAAAAGAAGTCTCTCGTGAGCTACCTTTACGTTGGCGCTCCTCTGAGCATTTATCAGGCCAAGTACGGTACTGAGCCGACTCTCCAGCTCAACGACAAGATTTCTACTATTTATGATGTCGCCGACTATGTAGAGAGCGAGCGCCAGCAGCACGACGAGGCTGAGGTACCTTTGCTTACATACTCTCTCAAGGTTGACTCTGATGCTAAGATGGGTATCGTTACCGATATCAAGCAGGAGCTTAGAAAGGTTCAGGCTCTTAAGATTAACTACTCTACTCTCAAGACCGAGCGTAAGGGTAACTAAGATTCTGAATTAAATACCCCATAAAAAATCCGCTGACAGTTTTCTGCCAGCGGATTTTTTTGTTTGGGTATTTTTTATGTAAACTTACATTGCGAAGATCACAGTTTTCAGCAGGCTGTTTATCACATTGCGAAGTTTGTTTTCCTCGTCGGTCTCGGGACGGTTTTCGTTTTCGTGGGCCACTCCCTCCTCGTAGCTCATCGGAGGATTGCCGTTGTTTTTGTTGTTGAGGTATTCCTCCACGTTTCGGCGTATTACATTGTACATATCATCGGTAATGCCGAGTTTTCCTGCTATGTATTTCATGTAGATGGTCTCGCTCTGCATGCATACAGTATCGGCAAATGCTGTAAGAAACATATCCACCATGAGGCCTATTTTCAGCGGTTCGGTTACAATGTCCTTTACCCAGCCCTCGTATCTTGTGAGGTTGAATCGCTGAGTCTCGCTTATTATTATATCTACCTGGTTTTCAATATCCTTGCCTGCCGATTGCGCAATGCTGTCGATGATGGCGCGCTCGCGGTCGTCTATGCTGCCATCAGCCCAGGCTGTCGATATTATCATCGATACGTATGCCAGTCGCTCGTTGTAGCTGCTATTGCCGAGACAGAATGTGCTGGCTCCGGTTTCGTTAAGAATGCTGTTTATAAGATTTTGTTTGTCCATTTTGTCTTAGATTAGTTCATTTTTATTCTTCCTTTTAATATACAATAAGTGTGTCAATATTTTTGTGATTAACTTTTTTTGACTTAATAATTGGGTTTTTTAACAGAAACAGAAATAATTTTTGCTTGTATCTCTTTTATTTTTTAATTTTACGCAACATTTTATACTTATAATTATGAAAGCTTTAGTTTATCAAATATCTTTGCTGACAGCAGTTCTGTCGTTTTGTCTTGCCGTGTCATGTTCCGATGGCAGTTCTGTCAGCGATGTCAATTCACTGCGGTTCAATGACTCATGGCTTTACATCTGTCCCGATTCTTCCAACGTGGCGGATGTGATGAATTCGCTATTGGTCGGCGAGACTGTAGCCGGCAGCGACAAGGTGGCTCTGCCTCATTACGATATGCACCAGAAGGCCGATTCCAGCCATAATGTGGCTTTCTATTACAAGAGGTTTGTAATGCCCGATTATATGCAGGGCCGTAGGTTGAGCTTTTATTTTGAGGGTGTTTCAGCTGATGCCAGTATATGGTTTAATGGCCATCAGCTGGACTACAATTTTGTGGATTTTGAGCCCTGCGTGGTGGATGTGAAACCTGTATCCGGCGAGAATTCTCTTGTAATAATGCTCCCAAACCACAATTATATGCAGCAGGGAGTATGGCTCTGCGCACAGGATTCGCTCAGTTTCACAAATGTGGCCGAAAATCTTGATTTCAATGCCGGTATTCAGGTTTCTACCTTCGATATCAAGGATGGCACTGGCATGGTGGCTTTCAAGGCCAATGTCCGCAATTCATATTCTCAGGACAAGAAACTCCGGCTCCATTATTCTGTGTTGGACCACAACCGCAAGGAGCTCTCGCACGGCAATGTAAGAGGCTCTATTCCAGCCAACAGTTTCCGTGACCTTTGCGATACGCTCAAAATCAGCGATATTACTTGTTGGAATATTGATGAGCCATGGCTCTATACTATTCAGTTTCAGCTGATATCAGATGGATCGGTGGTAGATAAGGACGAGATTGATTTCGGATTCCGCCAGTTTGTTGTCAATCAGGGCAGTATCCGCATCAATGGTAAGGATCTGTTCCTGTCCGGTGTAAACACCAACCACAATTATCCGTGGGTAAACAGGGCAATTTCACGCGAGGCTTATTGGCGCGACGCATGGAGAATCAAGCGCGGCGGTTTCGATTTTGTAAACGTATCAGCTGTGCCACATCCCGAATATTTCCTTGATGCGTGCGATCATTACGGCATTGTGGTGCTGGATACCTGCGACGATTCGCGGAGCCGTATTAGGCGCAATCATCCATGTGTGTTCCACATGATGGATAGCCGCGGGGTTCGTATCTATGGCAGGGATATGGCCTGCGGACCTATGGAGCCGGAGAAAGAACAGCAGAAACAGGCTCTCATGATGTCGAACAGCCACAGCAGCAACAGGATGTCGAAATATTTTGCCGACGCATTGAGCTCGATGTTCGATGTTAATGGTCAGCTCAATGGCGTGATGACTGAGAACAGAATGCAGAAATTCTCCTATGCGTTTTTCCAGTCGCAGCGCGATATCGACAGCGAGGAGATTGAGGCCTTTGCCGAACCTTTCTGCAATGTGCTGAGCAACTGGGTGCCGGGCAATAGCCATGGAGTCTGGGTTTGCAGCAACTGCGCCACGGTGGAGCTTTTCATTGATAATGTATCAGCTGGCAAGAAAAAAGTAAATGCCGGTGATCCTTCTGTTTTCCTGAAGTATCCTCCTGTATATTACGACATTAGTTGCAATAAACCCGGAACTCTGAGGGCCGTGGGATATTCTGCCGACGGCTATCCGATGGCAGAATCTATTGTGGAATCGCCCGGCGCACCTGTGAGAATTAAGCTCGTAATCGATGAAAGCGGTACTCTCATCAATGACAACGATATTGTTTTGGTGCACTGCTATATTCTTGATAACAAGAGCAATACAGTTTTGACAGCCGACGACGAGATAGAATTCTCTGTAACGGGAACAGCCCAGCTGATGTCGCCGTCTGTTGTGAAACCCGAGGCCGGCGTGGGCACTTGCCTTATCAGGACCGGCAAGAGTTCCAACGATTTCACTATTTCGGCCAAATGCGGCAGAATGTATACTGTGATTGATAAATAGCTTTTTGGATATGGGAAATCAAGAAATTACTGAGGACGAGCGTTTTATGCGTGCCGCTCTTGCCGAGGCACAATTGGCTTTTGATGAGGACGAGATTCCTGTGGGAGCGGTGATAGTAGCTAATGGCAGGATAGTGGCCCGTGCCCACAATCTTACACAGCGGCTGAGCGATGTAACGGCACATGCCGAGATGCAGGCTATCACCATTGCGAGCGCCAATGGGGGCAAGTATCTGCCCGATGCTACTCTCTATGTTACATTGGAGCCGTGCGTGATGTGCGCAGGCGCTCTGGCTTGGTCGCAGATTGGCAGGATTGTGTATGGCGCCTCGGATGCAAAACGTGGCTACAAGCTTGTGGAAAACTATATTTCGGCTAATAGGCTGAGCCTTCTGCACCCCAAAACCAAGGTGGTATCGGGTGTGCTGGAGCAGGAATGCAGCCAGCTGATTAAGGATTTTTTCGGGCGTAAACGATAAGATATTTGCAACAAAAAAGGCTGCTCAGAATATTCTGAACAGCCTTTTCTATTTGTTAGTCTGCCTTGTATTTCGATATCATTATCTTGAGGTCGTTGGCCACTGTTCTGAACTTCTCCAATGTTTCTGGAGAGATGTTCTGATCGTCGGCCAGCACCTTTTCCGATTCGTCCATTATCTTGCACTGGCGCTCGAGATTCCATACGAACTCGGCCATGATTTTCAGTCTTGAACGCTCCAGATTCTTGTCGGCGTCCTCAAGTGCCTTGGCCTGAATCATTTCCTTCTCCTGGAGTTCCCTGTTCTGCTCAAGGATTTCTGACTTTTGGATTTCGAGCTCCTTGTGGAGTTTGTTGAGCTCATCCACCTTGGATAGAAGCTCCTTTTCCTGAGCCTTCGATTTCTCTACGGCCTGGGTGAGGGTTTCCTCGTTTTCCTTGAGTTTCAGGTTGGCCTCGTTGAGCTCGGCCTGCTGAACAGCCATTTCCTCCTGTGCCTTCTGAACTTCCTCAAGACTCTGTTTCATCTTCTCTTCCTGAGCGGTGAGTTTGTCGGTCTTGTTCTGAAGCTCTATCTCCTGTTTCTTGGTGTTGGTGATGTCGGTGGCCATGTTCAGGATCTTGTATGGGAATCCGTCGCTATCGAGTATTGGTGTGAATACCTGCTGTAGCCAGTGCTCCTCGCCCGATACCAGATACTTGTCGGTGCGCTTGATTACCTCGCCATCCTTTACTCGGCTCCAGAAGTCGCTGTCCTGCATTGAGTAGCTGTCGTTCTCGTCGCGGAACTCGTCCTGAGTGCGTCCGATGGCCTGCTCGCGCTGGAGATTGAGTGTACGGCAGAATGCCTCGTTTACGCTGGTGATGTGTCCCAGGAGGTCGTACTCTATTACGAGCGATGAGCTGTGCACCGCATTGAGGATCGACTGCATCTCGGCCTCTTTTCTTGCCGATTCTTCCTGAGTAGCCTGAAGCTCCTCGAGGTTCTGTCGCATCTCCTCCTCCTGTGATGCCATTTCCTCGGCCTGCTGCTGCGACTGTGCGAGGAGGTCGGCGGTTCTCTGGTTGATCTTGGCGATAGAGAGTGTTGACGCGATGGATTCCGAAACCTTCTCCACGAAGTCGATCTCGTGACGCTCCATCTTCTTGAATGATGCGATCTCCATTACACCGAATATCTGCTCCTCCACCTTGAGAGGCATGATGAGCAGGCTGCTCGGGTTGCTGCCGCCGAGGCCTGATGTAATGGTGAGGTAGTCGTTGGGCAGGTCGGTGAGGTACACGTAAGATTTCTCGATGGCACATGTACCAATGAGGCCCTCGCCGAGGTATATTTTCTTTTTCTTCTTGCGCTCCTGGTTGTATGCGTATGATGATACAAGCTCCAGGTATACGTCGTTTTTGTCGGTGTCGTTGTAGAGGAAGAGGCCTCCCTGATTGGCTCCCAGGAACTTGATGAGGTTCTTCAATACGTTGTTGGCCAGGTCGCTGATGTTTCGGGTGCTCTGGCGGAGGATTTCGGCAAACTGTGTGAGACCCTCGTTGGCCCACTTGCGGAGCGAATCCTCGTGCTGGCGTTTCTCATCTTCCAACTGCGATTTGTAGAGGTTGCTGCGCATCTCAAGCAGCGAGTTTCCGAGGATGTCGCTGTCGGAGAGAGGCTTGAATTCGGTATCGAGGTTGCCGCCGCCGATTGCGGTAGCAAATTCTGTGGTCTGCTTGAGACCCTTGGCAAATGTATTCAGGTTTTCGGCCATTTCGGCTATCTCGTCGCTTGTGCCGAACTTTATCTCCTTGTCGGGAAGCACACCCTTGCTCAGCTGCTGAAGGTATCCGCCTATCTTGGTGATGCCTCGCGATAATGTATTGGAAAGGCGAACGTGGGCAAATGTCATTGCTATCAGCAGGAGAATAATTACTACTACAAAGGTGTTGCGCATAGTATTTACCGATGCTGTGTGCTTATCTTCCACATAGCTGATGATGGAATCTATGTCGTCGAGTTTGGTTTTTTCCAGCTGAAGGTCAAACAGAAGACCCTCCTCGCGGTTGAAACCGATCTCCTTGTCGATCTTTACCAGTGCTGTAAAATACCTCTTGATATCATTAACGGCCTTCATCTTGTCGGCGTTCTTGATGTTCTTGTTGGGAGTGTTTATCACCACAGCCTTGGTGCTGTCGGCGCGGGATGTGGTGTCGCTCGATAATGCGAGGCTCTGGATGTCGATATCGTCGAGCGATCCAGGCACATTGCCCATGTACTGGGTGTAGATGTTTATGAATTCGTTGTAATATGTGATGTCCTTGCGGTTGATGTACTGCACCTCCATCTCCTTCATGGTAGTAAGCACGCCTGGAGGCAATACCTCCTGCTTGACGGCGTTTACATAGCCGCGCTCTATCTCGCCTATTATACCAGTCTGGAACGAGCCGCGCTGATAGATTTTGGTGGCGGTTACCTTCAGGAGGTCGCCGTAGCTGTCGGCGTTCTCCTTCAGCATGTAGATCTTGTCGTTGAGCTCCAGCTGAGTAGTGGTGGGCACGTTGAGCAGCTCGTCGAGGTCCTTGTTCAGTTTCTTGCCCTCGAGGTCAAACTTGCGGAGATACTCGTTTTCCTGTGTCTTGAAGAATACATTGTCGGTAGGATAGTTGAGCAGAAACTGGTGCTCATACTCCTTCAGGTGCATATACGACATCTTGATGTCCACCATTTTCTGGGCGTACTTGTCGTAGTCGTTGGTCTTGAACAAGAGGTATACGAATATGCTTCCCACTACCACAAATGGTATGAGTGATGCGAACAATATGAAGTTCAGCTTGCTTTTTACGCTTAAATTTAGCTTTTTCATAAGCCTGTATGTTGATTTTTGTATATGCGGTTTTTGGATAATATTTCAATTCAGAAAATTACAAATAATTATTTTCACGTGCAAATAAAAAAGAGATTTTTTTCTAAATTTTATTTTACAGCTTAATTATTTGTATCTCAGCAGATTGATAATAGTTTAGCATCAATTAACTTTGCCTTAACAAAAACTTTTGTATATTTGCAGCGCCATTGACGGGAAAACTGCTTGTCAATCCAGCTAACAAAATGCAAATTTAATACCGAAAGATAATTTTACCAAATAATCTATCAATTAATACTTGTAATGATGAATAGTTTATATCCATTAAAGTTTCAACCTATCTACAAATCAAAGATTTGGGGAGGCAGCCGTTTCGCCACGCTGCTTAATAGAGAGAATACCCCCGTTAATTGTGGCGAGAGCTGGGAAATATCTGGTATAGAGGGCGATATGTCGGTGGTAGCTAATGGCTTTCTCGAGGGTAACACCCTTCAGGAGGTCATTGAGGTATACATGGGCGATCTGGTGGGAGAGAGGGTTTACGATAAGTTTGGCCTCGATTTTCCGCTGCTCATAAAACTCATCGACGCGCAGGACGACCTTTCCATCCAGGTGCATCCCGACGACGACCTGGCTGCCGAGCGTCACAATTCATTTGGCAAAACCGAGATGTGGTACGTGATAGATGCCCAGCCGGGAGCCAGGCTCATCAATGGTTTCTGCCGCGATGTATTACGCGGAGAATATCTCGAGAAAGTGGAGCAGTCGGCATTGCCCGATGTGCTCAATACCATGGAGGTTAGCCGTGGCGATATTTTCTACATTCCGGCCGGCAGGGTACACGCCATAGGCAGCGGATGCATGGTGGCCGAGATCCAGCAGACCTCGGATGTAACATACCGCATCTACGACTACAACCGCCGCGACAGCAATGGAAATACACGCGAGCTCCATACCGACCTCGCAGTCGACGCCATCTCCTACGAGCCTGTATACGCTCCCCTCATCAAGTGCCAGCCCAAGGCCAACGAGACCCTTACCGCCGTCAGCTGCGAATATTTCACTTCCAATGTGTTCCGCCTCAGCGAGCCCGTGGAGAAGGATTTCCCGGATATCGACTCCTTTATAATATATATGTGTATGGATGGCGGATGCACCATCGAATATTCCGATACCGACAGCATTCACGTGGCCAAGGGCGAGACAGTACTCGTACCTGCTTGCATATCAAGCCTTTGCTTTGTTCCCGAGGGCGATACACGCCTTCTGGAGGTATACATCAAGGGTGAATAATCAGGCTACCGTTCAAGTCCCAGAATACCGTAACGCTTCCATTGTCGGAGCCCTGCTCGCCGTTGCAGAACTCGTAGCTTGCGCGGTAGGCGTATACGCCCTTGGGCGCGCGCTCGCCGTTGTAGTATCCGTTCCATCCCTCCATGGGGTTGCCGCTCGCGAATACCTCCTTGCCGGCCCTGTTGTATATCACCAACCTGTATTTCACCACCTCGCCTATATTGCCCTTGGGCGCGAACGGGACTCCAGATGTGGAGGCCACCACGGCATTGGGGAATTTCAGCTGATACTCGTTTCCTGCTATAGCAATTTCCTGATATATAGTGTCGTGCACATCAGCCAATGCCGAGAATGCCACAAGCCTTACCGTGTATGTGCCGGGATTGGCGTACTTGTGCTGAACCCTGCGGCCCACTGCCCTCGTGCCGTCGCCCAAGTGCCATGAGTACGACAGCGCCGGGCCCTGTGTGCGCGCCTCCATCACCGCTATCTGACCCTTGGCCGTGTATGCGATTTCAGTAGTGGAGGCCGCGGGAATTTCCTGAGCATTAGCTGCCATCTGCTGCATGGGCTCGGGCGCCGGAGTCTGCGGCTGGGCGGCGCTCTCGGCATAATGCGGCGCGGCCTCAGATGCTGGCATGTGGTCGCTGGAGCTGTCGGCGGTGGGGGCTGTATGTTCTTGTATGTCAGCTAATGGCGTGATATTCTCCATGCTCTCTTCCGGCACGGCGCCGGCCTCGGGGTAGGATGGGGCGGGCAGCTGATACGTATTAGCTGATATGCGCTCTGCCGGGTTGCTGAGGTGTGCGGCTGAATGTGACGGCGCGCTTATGGCTGTATCGTATTCGGGCGTGGAGAGTGCTCCGTAGCCCAGCCAGGCCAGTCCGCACAGCGCCGCCGCGTAGTATATATTGAAGGTGCGGGGACTGAATCTCATAAATCCCTGCCTGGGCATCCGGCTCTCTATGCCGCTCCAAATGCTCTGGGGCGGCTCGGGGCTGTATCCGCTGAATTTTTCCTTATACAAGTCTTCTGGCGTGCTCATAGTATAGTAGTATTATTTTCCATGTGATTTCTTAAGCTCGTTCAGGCGCTTCATCACTATCAGGCGTGCGCGCATGAATTGTGTCTTGCTGGTATTGATGTCGATGCCCAGCATCTCGGCTATCTCCCTGTGCTTGAATCCCTCCACGGCAAACATGTTGAATACCATCCTGTATCCGTCGGGCAGGGAGTTTACCACGCCGAGCAGCTCCTCGCGGGTAAATTCCTGCGAGTCGAAGTTGGGCTCTCCGCTGGCCATGGTCTGGGCATAGTCGTCCACGTCCTCGTGGTGCATGTGTTTCAGATTCTGGTGGTAGCAGGTGATGGCGGTATTTACGGTGATGCGGCGCAGCCATCCCTCAAACGACCCGGTGCCCTCGTATCCGCCTATGGATGCAAAAATCTTAAGAAACGACTCTTGCAGTATGTCCTCGGCGCTCTCCCGGCTGGATGAGTACCTCAGGCATATTCCAAATAGCATGGGAGAGTATTTCCGGTAGAGTTCCCACTGGGCTCCGCGGCTGCCTTTCCTGCATTTTTCTATCAGTTCCTTTTCTTCCAATTCTTGCTTTTTTCTGATTATTAGACTTATAATAGCTGTTTTTGGTTGCAAATCCGATACAAATTTAATAAAAAAACTATTTCGGTTATATAAAATATTTCATTACCTTTGTCCCTTGGTTTCCTTATACCGAAAATAATATGACAAGAAGCGAAAAACCTAAGGCCCCGCGGCGTGTGATTCTGGTATTGGCGCTGGCCGTGATAGTGATGGGGCTGGGCGCCTGGCTGTGGTATCGCATTCAGTACGGCGAGTTCCAGATACAGGCGGCGCAGTGCAGTCCCACATTCCAGAATCCGAGGACTATGAATCCGAGGGTGAACAACGATCCGCAGCGCATTCTGCTGATAGGCGATTCGATGGCATACACTCTGATGTTCCGCGCCCAGAATTACTGCACTGCCAATGGCCACGACCTCAAGGTGGTATCGTGGGTGAGCGCCACATCCAAGACTTTTGCCTCTTGCGATACTCTGGAGTATTATGTGAATGAGTACAGGCCCACGTTCATAATTTTCGTGATAGGCGCCAACGAGATGTTTAAGCGCGACGCATACAGCCGTGGCGTGTATTTCGACAATATAGAGCAACAGTGCTGCGGTGTGCCGATGGTGGTGGTGGGCCCGCCCAACTGGAGGCAGGATTCGGGCATCAACGATGTGATGATGCGAAAATTCGGCCCCAGGCAGTTTTTCCTGTCCAAGTCGCTGCGCTATACCAGGATATCAGGCGATGTGGTGCATCCCGACCGCGCATCGGGCTCCATGTGGATGGACAGCATCAGCACCTGGATAATGAGGGACAGTTTTTTCCCAATCAGGCTTGTGACGCCCAAGGACGCCAACCCCGTTCATGTAGATTTTGTGAAGCTGGTGCTGCGCGATCCGTCGCTCGCTTAGGATTTATTAATAATTGCTAAATGCGCAATAATTGAGCGTCTTGTGCAGTTTCCCAATTAAAAAGTATCAAGATGGACGCAAAATTAAGATTTTTTAAAGCACAGAAACCGATAGTTTCCTATATCTTTGCAACTGTATTGCTGGCCATAATTCACGTATCAGCTGCAGACTCATACTGCCAGACCTCGCAGCACGAGGAGGCGGGCATCATGGCCGGCGTGGGCATGTAGTACGGCGAGATCAATCCCGACAAGGTGATCTACAATCCCAAGCCGGCGCTTGGATTCAGCCTCAGGCATGTGTTCAGCAGCAGGCTCTCGGTGTCGTTCCAGACC
>JAZUEG010000345.1:0-4770 GCA_045640025.1 Bacteroidales bacterium | reverse complement strand
TTGGCAGTTACCTCATTCAGCAGGCTTACACCGAGCATACTTACAAACGCTCCGGGCACACCGTGACCAGTACAATCGGCGCATACGAGAATCTTCCAGCGTCCATTCTGCGATGCCCAGTAGAAATCGCCGGCCACAATGTTCAACGGCCTGTATATCAGGAAATAATCATTGAAAAGCGCGCTCAGCTCATTGTCCTTGGGAAGCGCGGCCCGCTGAATGAGCGATGCGTATGTAATGGAATCCGTAATCTGCTTGTGGCTCTTGGCGAGCTCGGTGTTGATGGCCATAATCTCCTCATTGCTGGCATTGAGCTCCTCCTTCTGCTGGAGAATCTCCTCCTTCTGACTGAAAAGAATCATGTTCTTGATATTCAGCTCCCTATTGTGACGGCGCTTGCGGAAATACTCGAAAACCACAAATGCAAGAACGAGAATAATTCCAACAATCCAATACTTACGGATACGCTCCTTGCGCTGCTCCTCTATATCTCTAAGATGGGCACGCTCCTTGAAATCTGATTCCATAAGATTTTGAGTAGACTTGACCGCAAAATCAGAAAAAACAGACTTGGCGCGTTTCTCAAAATACATTGTCTTGTAATAATACGCCTTAGCATAATCTCCAGCCAATTTGTAGTAATTATCAATTATCAAGATAGTTTGAGGATCTCCAATAAGGAATTCATATAATGTATCGATATCCTGTTTGGCCTTTTTCATATTACCCTTCAGCAAGTGATAATAAATCATCTCGGCGTCAAAA
The DNA here is from genome assembly GCA_045640025.1 of Bacteroidales bacterium. Taxonomy (GTDB): domain Bacteria; phylum Bacteroidota; class Bacteroidia; order Bacteroidales; family UBA3824; genus UBA3824. Next base: position 4,005 of record JAZUEG010000345.1, on the reverse strand, counting down.
AATACGGAACTTTCCTCGTCGATAAATTTCACAGCCTCATAACCTTCATCCGCAAACATCTTGATGCTGTCGGCTATTTGACTGCGACGCTTGTCTTTGCTGTCATAGTGCATTGCCTCAAAAAACAATACATCACAAATGAAAACATCAAATCTAACCTTAGCATACAAATCATCAGACAACAAATGACTATGACCTTCCAAAAAATTGGCCTTAGAATCAAGCAAAAGCGGAACACTGTCCAACAGGAAATTATCGGTATATTGATAATATTTGGCCACGCCCAATCCGTAATAATTATCACAAACACGGGAATAATTATGATTGACTGTATCATAATCGATGGATTTTTTAAACATGGAATCGGCCTTGGAATAGAGTTTCACATAAGTATACAGCAATCCCAAATTCATATACACCTTCGACAGTTTCGTGTAGTTAATATCATTATCGCGGACAATGGTTAAGGCTGAAACATAATAACTTTCGGCCTTCTCGAAATTTTGAATAATACGGAAAAGATCTCCAAGCCTGATATTAATATCAATCATCTGGTCAATGCTATTGCAACTATCTGCTATAGATAATGCAGTAAGATAATTGTATTGGGCATCAATAAAATTATCCCCAAAATAATAATACCAACCCAAATATTTGTAGGCTTCTACTTTATAAAAAAAGTTTTTATGCTTATCAGACAGATCCAGAAGATTCTTAATATAAAAATGGCACGAATCAACATTGGGATGGAAACGGATCAAATCCAAACAGAGAGACATTTTCCCAGTATCCGAATCCGACATGGAACTATACACCCTGGCCAGGCTGTCAAGCTCTTCATCCTCATAAGCCTGAGCGCCTGCCCTCACCGACCATAGCAGCATAAATAATATGTAGAGTACTCGCCTCATCTATTCGCGGAAAATTTTCAATTTACAAATATACAAAAACAAAAATCATTCCGCAATACCCAAAACTATAAATCCTACACGACATCAGCTGAAATAATAACACGACATCAGCTGATACAAAAAAATCCCCCACCACATCGAAACCATGACGGAGGATTCTCTGGAGTTTTTTTTATCGGGCAGCTAATGGCGAAATATCTGCCGCGGGCTTGCGCATTACTTAACTACGCCAACCACGAAATTGGAAGGCAGGAATCCGAAGTAGCGCGAATCGTCGGTAGAGGCGCGGTTGTCGTTGATTACGAAATAGTAATCGCGCTGAAAACGGTAAGAGGTGGTCTCCTTGCCATTGATGGAGATAGTATTGCCCGATACCTCTATGGAATTGCCCTCGTACACCTCTATGCAGCGGCGGTACATTGGCAGGTTGTTGATATCAAGCTTCAGCACCTTGCCCTTGGCAGGCACCACCATCGGAGTCATGTAAGAGAAATTGAAGTGGCGAGCCTCCACGTATGGGAATACCGTGGTATCGAAATGCTCCTGCGGCAATACCACCTTCTCGAGAAACGAAACCATGCTGAGGGCCTTTACGCTCTCCACCTGGGCGGCTGTGAGCGCGTATACCGAAAGGTAAGAGCCCTGTGGAGCCTTGTGACGGTAAAAACCGATGATGATGTCGTTGTCTAGCTCGTCGCAGCTCATGCCGTCCTTTGTAACGCCGAGCGAATCGAGCACCGACGGTGTGAAATATGAATTGGAGCCCACCACGTAAATCTCCTTTACCTGAGGATCCTTCTCCATAGGTACGGCCTTATTAGCTGATACCTTGCATACTACGCCCTCGTTGATGCAAACCACATCGCCAGGCATGCCGGCCACGCGAGATGCGCAGATGGGACGGCGCTTCTTGTTCTGGAATACCACCTCCGACTTGTTGCACCACGACTGGCCATACAGACGGCACGACTTGTAATAGTTCTTGTCGGGCGATGATGGCACAATGCTGTCGGCCTCGGGATGGCGGTAGAGTATCACGTCGTTGAGGTCGGGAGAGCTGTACCTGCTGAAACATACTGTGGAATTCTCCTTGTAGACATCCTCCATGCCGTGGCCCTTGATGTGGGCGCGGCCAAAGAATATCAGTACGAGCGACACTGCCGTAAGGAGCGCTATCAGAAGGATTATCAGCACCTTCTTGAGTGTCGACATAGTCGCCCAGCCACTCTTCTCCTTTACGGTGGTAGTGGTCTTGGTAGTGGTTGTAGTAGTGGTAACTACAGTTTTTGTTTTTTCTGCCATGATGAAAAATTTTTGATTGTTATGTTAGAATTGGAAATATATAAACGGTAGATTGTCGGAGGTGCGCACCTGATAGAGCATGAACACCACCAGCACGCATATCAAAATCTTGACCACCACGTGCGAATCCACAAACCATCTGGTGTAGCGCTCCTTGAACGGCACCGACAGCCAGTGTATCAGCATGCCTATGAGTATCACAGCGAATACCTGCCTGTATGCCATCACCATGGTGGATATCAGCTCCATGTCTCCCCATCCGTACATCAGGCGGTCGATGATATTATCGACAGTCTCGAGATCCTGGGCGCGGAACCATATTCGAGTGAAGGTTATGAAATTGAACGTGAGGAATATACCCCATACGTGGGCTATCATCAGCCGCGGATCCTTGATCTGCCGCTTGGTGATGTATACCAGATACGCCAGAAGTATCACCGCCGAAAACAGCATCCACGACAGACACACCGTTCCCGTATGGCCGAGAAAACACAATGTAATGGCCGCAAGGAAATTGCCCCACAAGATTAGAGTGGTGCCGGTGTGATGCGGCGTGGTTCCCGGGAAAAGCTCATCCCACTTGTTGAATATATGGAACGAGAAACACGACAGGAACACCAGAAGGCAATATATCAGCGGACCCACGTCGATGTACCACAATCCTGTAACCACCACGGCGCACATCGAGAAAAACAGAATCATCACCAGGCACAATATGTGCTTGAGCACTGTGAAATTCCTGTTGGGCCGTGTCTTGGTGAGCCACACGAGATACGCGTAGAGCCATACCGAATCGGCCAGCACCCACAATACCACGCCATTAGGACTGCTCCATACGCCATAGTGGTAAGTGAGATATGCGGCCAGGTTGCAGGCAGCTAATACAATCCATTTCAGGAGCTGAGTCTCCTCCTTCCAGAGCTTGTAGACCACGAGGCCGAAACCATTGTATCCGCCCCAGATTACGAACATCCAGCTGCTGCCGTGCCACAATCCGCCCAGGAGCATCGTTATCTGATTGTTCATCATGGTAACGGCCTTGTGCTTGAAATCCGGGAAAATCCGGCAGAGCACTATCAGCACCAGCATCACGGAGCCTATCACAATGGCCACGGTGAGGCTTGCGCTCAGCATCAGGAACACCAGCAGGATTACGGCCCAGCAGGCATATCCGCCAATAGAACCGTTCCTATTGCCGCCGATAGGGATGTAGAGATAATCCTTAAGCCATGTGGAGAGCGATATGTGCCACCTGTGCCAAAACTCGGCGGTAGACTTGGCCTTGTATGGCGAATTGAAGTTCATAGTGAGCTTGAAACCCATCATCAGCGCCAGGCCGATGGCTATATCTGTGTATCCGCTGAAATCGGCATACACCTGAAGGCTGTATCCATAGAGCGACATCAGAGTCTCGAAACCCGAATACTTGAGCGGCGACTCAAACACGCGGTCTATGAAATTGGTGGAAATATAGTCGGATATGAAAATCTTCTTTATCAGTCCCTTCAGAATCATGAAAACGGACATTCCGAAATCCTCGCGCGATAGCTGATAAGGCTTGTAGATCTGAGGCACAAACTCCGACGCCCTCACAATGGGGCCGGCCACCAGCTGAGGGAAAAACGACACGTAGAATCCGAAATCGAGCACATTGCGCACAGGCTCTATCTGACGGCGGTACACATCCACACAGTAGCTGATAGCCTGGAATGTGAAAAACGAAATTCCCACGGGCAACACAATCTTGTCGGTAACGAAATTGGTGCCGAACGCCTCGTTGGTGAGCAGCGAG
>JAZUEG010000344.1:0-27403 GCA_045640025.1 Bacteroidales bacterium | reverse complement strand
GTTGCCGCCGGTATAGCCGCCGCATCCGCTGTCGCCGCACTTGGATCCGCATGAGCAGTCCTTGCCATTGCAGCCCATTCCGCAGTTGTCGGAGCATTTGTGGTCGTCGTTGCAGGTGCGCAGAAGGAGCACTACCAGGAGGGTGAGTATTACGCCGAGCAGAAACCACAGCCAGCCCGGAAGCCTTGACTCGGGTTTCTTGTTCTTGTCGTCGTTTTGGGTGGTGGGAGGCGGAGGTGGAGGAGGCACTGTGTTGCCAGTGGATGCTATGCCGTGTCCCACAGGAGGTGGAGGCGGTACAGGCTGGTCGTTCTGTGCGCCATCAGCTGGCTTGGCTGCAGTATTTTCGGTATCAGCTAATGGCGTGCTGTCTCCCTTGTACTGAGGGCCGCCGGGTATGGTTTCGGTGAGCACGTTTACAGGGCTTCCGTTCTTGGGAGAGAATGATGGCGAAAAACCCCAGACTGCAAATACCATCTTGGGGCCGTCCACAAAAATATGGTCGTATGACGGCACAGATACCGCCATCTCTATTGCGTTAGCTGCCTCGGTCTGACCCTCGCGGCGCAGCTTGTCGCAGAAGGCGGATATCTCGCGCATCAGCTGGCTGATATCGGCCTTGTATCTGGCCTGCGACATGGGGTCGGTCTTCGACATGGCCTGCGGATTTGCGAGGTAGTCGGTAGACCACGTGAACTTGTTGCCCAAACGCATAGGCTTGGCCAAGAGCTTTGCATACTTATCACCGAGTGCGGCGAGTGTAGCGCTTATCTGGTTGTATCTCTCAAATACAGGCGATCCATTGTATCCTAATGGCGATATGCCGGACGCCTGATCCAATTCTACTAATTTTTTCTCTGCCATATCTTATTTGGATTATAAATATGCCACAAATATAATAAAATATTGCTACAACCAAACCATTTGGGATGTTTTTTTTAAAGTATGAGCTGAACCTTGAACAATAGCGCGAACTTGGAGGCCGCGGGATTGTCGCGGTGGGTAAGTCGCCATACGCCATCCACGCGGAAAAACCTGAAGATGTTCTCGACGCCGAGGCCGGCCTCCAGGTAAGGCTTGTTGACATCGCCCAGTGTGGACGGAAAATCCATGATGGCGTTATCGCGGCAGTTCTTGTCGGAGATATCGCCCACAAGGCCCTTGGCGTATACCACCTCGCGCCATTTAAGACGGCGCAGCAGCGGAATCCTGTTGAAGAAGAATCCGTTGAAATGGTGCTCCACTGTGGTGGAGAAGTATGTATCGGAGGCAAACTCGTAGAGGTTCATCATATTGAATGAGTACTCGTCGAATGCGTAGGTCTCGTTGCCCTCGTGGAGTTTCAGGAGCGGAAACGGTACATCGCCCAGCACCTTGCCGCCCTCGAGGATGAATCTGAACTTGCCCAGCGGACCCATGGTGAACGACTGCGAAACTGTGGCCGTAAGCCTGTAATAGCGGTCGGTGTGGCCGAGATTGTTCCACGCGCCGGCTATGGCGTAGAGGTCGAATGTAGGGAAGTTGCTGCCCATGCTCATGCGGTTGAACTCAGCTGATACGAATTTCTCGTTGTAGCAGAAATGCGTATTGAGGAATATCTCGTATGACGAGAGATTGGCGTACTGGATATCGAGCGATTCGTTGCGGAATGGTATGTATCTGCTGGGAAAAAGCTTCCTGTAGCGGAAACCCAGTGTATTGCTGAAACCGTTGAAATGCTCGTGCTCGTAGGCCGCCTTGGCCTCCTTTACGAGCAGAAGGTGGGTGTTCTTGGTACGGGCCAGGATGGTGGACATGATGTTGTCTTCGGTGAAGGCGTTTACGCTCTGTCCGAGTTTCTCATAGTCGTACTTGTAGTCTACCGAGAATCCCCTCCTCGGAGCCTTGTTGTATAGATAGAGCATTCCGAGGCCATATTTCAGCTTGTTGTCCTTGGTGCCATAGGCCAGATACGAGCTTAGCATCAGGTTCTTGGAAAACTCGTTGCTCGTGCGGCCGCCCACGCGGAATCGCCAGCCTTCTATCTCGTTGTGAGACAGAATCTTGAAATACGGGCCAAACTCCCACCACTTGTGTACCCAGTATCCGCCCAGGAGCATCTCCACGGTATTGGTAACGGTGTGGAATATGGGCACCTGCTTGATGCTGTCTACCATCTCGTAGATTTTGGCCTCCTTTTCGGTGAGCTCCTCGTGGCGCTGTGATGTCCAGTAGCTGTCGTCGCGCTCCAGGGCTCCGGCCTCGAATACTGTCTCCTCGGTGGCCGCTCCGGAGAAAATCCTTCCGCCGAAATCGGGATTGATCTCGATGTCGCGGCGAGTCATGGTCTTGCGCGCCAAGAATCCCATTGTGGAATCGGTGAAATTGAGGTCCATGAACATCTCCTCCTTGGTGAGGAACCATGTGGCCGAATCCACCATGTCGTATTCCTGCGAGATTATGAAGTTGTTGATGTAGTTGATGTTGACATCAGATGCCATCTTGGCCTGTATCTTCTTGACTGCCCATGTGGTGTCGTTTACCCACATATCGCCGGTGAAGGTGTAGGTCTGCTTGTGCCTTGGGCGGAATGAGAGGTGATACAGGTAATGGCCCTCCTGATACATGCTGTCGAGAAGGTAATACTTGTAGTTGGTTTTCCAGAAATCTGATACTGGAGATACAAACTCGTGGCCGAATGCCGACACGTAGTTTTTGTAGATATTGGCATCCAGATACATCTGACCTGTGTACTGCGAGATGCTCTCGTTTTGCACGCCCGAAACCTTGGAGGCTTTTATCACCTCTTTTTTCTTCTGAGGGCTGCTCTTGTGGTAGATATCCGATATGGTCTCGGTAATCATGACTGGCAGATATACCTTGCCGGTCTCGGCCGATGTATCGGCGTAATCGAATATGAACTGGAAGTTTTTCATCAAGGCGTTGGGGCCGAAATCGCGCTTCACGTTGTTGAGCGAGAGCTCCATCTTGTTGTAGACCTCGTATTTGTACGAATCGAATTTGTCGGGATTGTTGTTTTTGCGGTTGGCCTCCACATTGCGCATGATGCGCCAGGCCGGATTTTCGCCCGGATGCACCACAATCTCATTGAGCTCAAAATTGTCGGGCTCCATCTTTACATCGAGCTCCTGATACGAATTCCTGTTAATTTTGAGGAATACGGGTACATATCCCACGTATGAGAGTTCCAGGGTATCGGTATCCACCATGCCCTGCAGGAAGAAATTGCCGTCTACATCTGATATGGTGCCCACGGTGGTGCCCTTGAATACGATATTGACATACGGGAGGGTTTCTCCGGATGTGGCATCGGAGACAGTGCCTCTTACCTTGGTCTGCGCAAAAGTCTGAGATACAGACAATAAAGCTACTAACAGTGTAAATAAAATTTTCATCTCATTAATAAAATTACATCAAGTGAATCTCGCTGCAAAATTAATCCATATTGCTGAAATTGGATTTAAAGAAATAGTTAAAATATGTTGTAATTGTAGATTTGGCAGCTAATATCACGCCATTAGCTGAAAAACAACCCCAAAAAGCGGCTGGGTGAAAATAAATTAACGAAAAATAAATTTGCAGATAGTTAAAATGTATTAACTTTGTAACGAAATTGAAATAAAATTTTTCACCCCCAACATCCCTATGGATACACTACTAAACATTCTATGTATGATAGGCTCTCTCGCGATGTTCATGTACGGCATGAAGACCATGAGCGAGGGCCTCGAAAAGGCTGCGGGCGAACGTCTACGCTCCATTCTTGCAGCAATGACCAAAAACCGTGTAATGGGCGTATTTACCGGTATCTTTATCACAGCACTTATACAATCGAGTTCGGCCACTACCGTTATGGTGGTGAGTTTTGTGAATGCGGGCATGATGACCCTGAAACAGAGTATAGGCGTGATAATGGGAGCCAATATCGGTACCACCGTAACCGCCTGGATAATTTCGATAGTGGGAAAGGCCGACATCTCGGCGCTGGCCATTCCGCTGCTGGCCGTGGCGCTTCCGCTGTATTTCTCCAAGAATACCAAGCGCAAAAACATCGGCGAGTTCATTTTCGGATTTGCGTTCCTGTTCCTAAGCCTGGTATATCTCCAGAAGTCGGCCAACGACATGGAGCTCAATAAGATAGTAGCTAATATGCTCAGCGGACTCACCCAGGGCAGTTTTGGCGTGATAATACTTTTTGTAATAGCCGGCGCAGTGGTTACAATGATAGTGCAGTCGTCGGCCGCCACAATGGCAGTCACCTTCATGCTCTACAGCATGAATATCCCGGGATTCGGATTCGAGCAGGCCGTGGCCCTCACCATGGGACAGAACATCGGTACCACCATCACGGCATTCCTGGCATCACTGGCAGCTAATACGCAGGCAAGACGCACCGCCCTCGCCCACTTGTTCTTCAATGTATTCGGAGTGGTATTCTTCCTGATGATTTTCTACCCGACCTGCAGCATGGTGGAGTGGTTTATGACCGATGTGATGCACAATACCAACGAGAACAACATGCTCTCGGCTTTCCATACACTGTTCAATATAGTGAACACTCTGCTGCTGATAGGTTTTGTACCTCAGATCGAGAAGTTTGTATGCTGGATGCTTCCTCAGAAAAACGAGGAGGAGGAATACCGTCTCCAGTACATCAGCAAGGGTCTGGTATCCACACCTGAGCTCTCGCTGCTGGAGGCCAAGAAGGAGATCGGCAATTTCGGACAGAGATGCTACAAGATGTTCGGAATGGTGAAAAACCTGATTACCATTACCGAAAACGATGATTTCGAGAAGGAATTCAAGCGGATAGAGAAATACGAGAAAATCACCGACAACATGGAGGTTGAGATAGCCAACTACCTGGACCAAGTGGAGGAAGAGGGCCTGTCGCGCGAGGCCAAGGTACAGATGCAGAAGATGATGAAGACTATAGGCGAGCTCGAGAGCATTGGCGACTCGTGTTTCAATATGGGACGCACCATCAAGCACAAGCGCGAGCAGAAGGAGGAATACACTCAGGAGCAGATGGGCCACATAAACGCGATGATAGACCTCGTGGACAAATCGCTGATAAAGATGAATGAGGACCTTGTGCGTCCTGAAGGCAAGACCCTGGATTTCGACAAGACCATGCAGATAGAGAAGGACATCAACGACTTCCGCAAGCTGCTGAAGGAGACCAACATTAAGGACATCAGCGCCGACAAATACGACTATCAGCTCGGCGTAATGTACATGGATTTCATCAACGAATGCGAGCACCTCGGCGACTACGTGGTAAACGTGGTACAGAGCGTAAAATAAAAAAAACGAATCACTCAACATAACAACAAAAAAGCCTGTGAACCATTCCGTTCACAGGCTTTTTTGTATTCTGTATATTTATTCAGGGAAGACTTATCTGTCGTTGTTGTTCAAGAGATTGTATCTCTGGAGCAATCCTGCCGACTCTGTGTAGTATCCCATGAGCCTATCTGTAAGCTCCTTGGAACCGTTTTCCTCGCACTCGCGGGTCAACATTCCGAGTATGGATGTGGTGAATCTGAGTTCGCCGCCTTCTACCATGCCATTAGCTGCAAGACCGCCAAGCCAGTCGCTGATAGCCTTGTATTCGTCGGCCATCTGCGAAACTATAGCATCGGCCTCGGTCTTCATTCCGGCGTCGTAGAGCGCGGTGATTACAGGAACCATTGTGTAGTCGTAAGGCACCTTGTTGGACGGCATCAGCTCCAGGCACTTGCTGAGTACGGCCTTTGCCTTTGCCATATCGCCTTCTATTACCAGCTGAGAAGCCAGACGGGCCATTGTGCCGCGGATATCCATGATGTTGATCTGTCGACGGTTGTTTTCCTCTATTACAACATCATCCTCGTTCATGCGGCCCCAGGCAAACTTGTTCATCACATTATCGTACATGATGCGCGAATCCACCTCGCCTATCTCGCCTACCTCCTCGGGCTTAGCCTCGTAAGGTACTATGCGGTAAGCAAAACCTTCGAGACGCATATACTTATCGAGGCCGAGGTAATCGGGCCTCTGTCCGCTGGATGCGAAGTATACAGGACGCTTCCAGTCGTTGGCCGCAAGGATGTCCATTACCACGAGGTCGCTCTTGGTGAAATAGTTCTTGGAGATATCCCATCTGATGGAAGAACCGGCGCGGCTTACGGTGCGCTCGTCGAGAGTACCGTTGTCCAGACAGTTCTGCTTGTTTACAGGAATCTCTATCCTCTTGGAGGCAATGAAATTGTAGTTGCCACTCTGAGTAGGATATACCTGCTGATCGTCGCCTACCACGCTCATTACCGAGCTGATGGGGGCAGGATATGCGTTGATACGCTTGATCACCTCGTCCATCTTGGCAGAGAGCAAATTGATGGGTGTCATATCATCGCCGAAAATAGTAGAAGCCACCTTAGGATTCTTGAGGCGGTTGAGGAAGTTCCTGAAAGCAATAGGCGAATGTTTCTCGTATCCCTGCTTGAGGTCCTCGTAGTCCTTAGGATACTTGGCCGGAAACGGTGTGTTAGCCAATCCAGCCACAATCTCGTTGTAGAGCTGTGAATATACCGGATCTACCTCGGCCTTGTGGAGATTGTACTTGGCATCCTGGAAGAAATCGGCCACCTCGCTCACTATTACGATGTTGCGCTTGTCCTGACGGTATTTTGATGCATTCAGAACCATTGGAACAGGGTCGCTGGAGTATTTCTTCTCCTGCGACTGCTTGATATACCAATCGCAGCCGGCAAGCGACAGATTAACAACCCTGACATCGCGGCGGATGCCCTCCACCTCCTGGGCATACCAGAGAGGGAATGTGTCATTATCGCCGAATGTGAAGAGGATGGCATTGGGTGCGCACGACTCCAGATAGTTGGTGGCAAAATCGCGGCAAGTGTATCTGCCCGATCTGTCGTGATCGTCCCAGTTCTGATAAGCCATCTGCACCGGCACCACAAGCGATACGCAGGCCACAGAAGCAGCCACAGCGCTCTTTTTCTCAAAGAAATTCTCCTTCAGGAAATCCCAGAGCCAGAGCAGTCCAAGTCCGCACCAGATACTGAACGCATAGAACGATCCGGCAAAAGCGTAGTCGCGCTCACGGGGCTGTATAGGAGTCTGATTGAGGTAAACCACAATAGCCACGCCCGTAAGCAGGAAAAACATCAGCACCACAAAAGCGTTCTTGTTGTCGTGCTTGAAGTGGATGAACAATCCGAGAAGTCCGAGCAGCAGAGGCAGCATGTAATACACATTGCGGCCGTGGTTGTTGGCGTATCTCTCGGGGAGATTCTCGCCGCTGGCGCACTTCCACTGGTCAATGAAATCGATACCGGTAATCCAGTTGCCCTTGATGTAGCTGCCGGCGCCGTTCTGCTCGTCGCTCTGGCGTCCGCAGAAATTCCACATGAAGTATCTCCAGTACATGTGGCCCATCTGATATGTGACGAAGAACTTGAGATTCTCGTATGTGGAAGGACAGTCGGTGGTGTTCTTGAGATCGGCCCACTGCTGATAAACCCTCACATGGTGAGACTGCTGAGAGTGCATTCTCGGGAAAAATCCGCAGTCCTCCTTGGAATACTCGTACTTGGGCGATGGCTTGGGTATCTTCAGATACTTGCCGTTGTCGGGTATCCAGGTATACTCGCTCTCCGATCCCACCACATCAGCTGTAAAATACGGACCATATAATAAAGGTGTATCGCCGTACTGCTCGCGGTTAAGGTAGCTGAGGAGCGAGAAACCGTCGCTCGGCTGATTCTCGTTGATAGGAGGATTGCTGAACGAGCGTATTACAGTCATGGCAAACGATGTATAGCCCAGCATTATCATGAACACTGCCAGCGCTATGGTATTCTGCATCACCTTGCCCTTGGCCTGCGATGTCCAGGCCCAGTATCCGAGACCGCCCATCACAAGCAGCAGGAATGTGATGATGCCCGAATAATAAGGCATGCCCAGCACATTCACAAAGAAGAGATCGAACCTCGCGCCGATATTCACAGTCTGAGGAATGATGAAATACAGCACAAAAGCCAGTATCAGCACACTCACCAATAGAGCCAGGAGAGTACCCTTGGTATCAGGGTTGCTGTACTTCTTGTAATAGTATACAAGCACAATGGCAGGTATCACGAGGAGGTTGAGCAAGTGGACACCGATACTCAGACCCATCAGATAGCAGATAAGGATCAGCCATCTGTTGGAATACTTCTCGTCGGCATGCTCCTCCCACTTCAGGATCAGCCAGAAAACCACGGCCGTAAAGAGGGAGCTCATACTGTAGACCTCGGCCTCCACAGCGGAGAACCACGCAGTATCGCAGAAAGTATAGATGAGCGCGCCCACCATACCGCTGCCCATTATGGCAATAGTCTCGCCGCTGGTGTACTGCGAGACGCTCTGCGCCTTGTAATTGCGGCGCTCCACAATGCGGCGGGCAATGTGGGTGATGCTCCAGAACAGGAAAAGCGAAGTAAAAGCCGCAGCCAGACACGCCGTGCAGTTCATCATGAGAGCCATGTGGGCATCGTCGGAGGCAAACAGCGCGGCCACACGGCCAATAATCATCCAAAGCGGAGCTCCGGGAGGATGACCCACCTCCAGCTTAACCGCCGTCGCGATAAACTCGCCGCAGTCCCACCAGCTTGCAGTAGGCTCCACGGTGAGCAGATAGCATACCAGAGCCACCACAAAGGCGCCCCAGCCCGCTATACGGTCATAAAACTTGAAATCTTTCATTATATGGAAACATTTAATTTTGCAGAGTATTGCATTATACGACTGCAAAATTACTAAACAATACAGCAATCCCCAAATAAATAATTATAAAAAAAGATAAAAAAAATTTTGCGGAATAAAATATTCTCGGTACTTTTGCGCCCGTAATCAGGCGGCTTTTGTACTTTCTACGTTGCCATGTTGATAGTTATTTATTAGGATTAGCCTGATTATGTATGATTAAACAATAATTATAGATGGACAGACCTATGGTGTAATGGTAACACAGAAGATTTTGGTTCTTCTGTTCCAGGTTCGAATCCTGGTAGGTCTACAAGCCACGCACTCACGAGGTGTGTGGCTTTTTTCATTATATCAGCTGATGGCAAACAAAAAAAAACGCAGTCAGGCAATCACTGCCCAACTGCGCCATACTACTCAAAAAAATCAAACGTACAAGGAAAAAACAAAAAAAAATATCATCATGGACAAGTTTTTTGCCTTGTTTATCTAAACGCCTGACCCAAGCAGTATCTGATGGAAAATAATATAACAACGTACTATCATCTTCATTTATTCATTTTTATCAAAGCCTCCGCCACCAGTAATCCGGAAGCTCCCTACAAAAATTCAACGTATAACTAAAAAAACATATATTGTATAATCCTAAAGAGCAACGTCTCATATAAAACAACAATGCAAAGTTAAGCAGGAAAAATCAATTATCCAAATTTTTAAGTAAATTTTTCTATATTTTTTTAATGTTACATTTTACAATTTTATTTATATTTGTAACACCGTGCATTTACAAATGTAACGGAGTAAATTTATAGCCGACACCACAAAAAAATCTGTAAACCCGCAAAAGACTCACAAAAAATTTATTTACATTTGTAGCACAGAGTTCAAACAACATTAAACTAACCAATAGACAGAAAAACAACAATGAAAAAATTTTACACAACGATTCTGTGCATATTGCTCGTATTAGCTGCACTGAACACACTCACAAGCTGCGACGGAGCCAAAGACTATTCAACAATCGACAACGCCATGGCCAGCACCAAAGCCAGGACCCAGTTTCCGATGGACATAGGCAACGGCATACACTGGACCGATATGGTACGCGAAAACGGATACGTGGTATTCTCGTACACAGTAAACGAGGACCCCATAACACCAGAAATGATGGTGATAAGCATGAAAGCCAGCCCCGACCAGATAAAGGCTCAGCTGAAACAAGACCCATTAACAGCCATGGCCAAGAAAGTAGGACTGGGCATGAAAATGGTATACACAGGCGAAAAGAGCGGAAGCAAGGCAGAATTCACAATAGAATGCAACGACCTGTAATTAGCTGATTTACTTATATTTGTTTTTGTGCAGCTAATACGGCACAAAAGAAAATCACGCCATTAGCTGCACAAAAACAAAAAAAGGCACAAAAAAAAGGAACTCCAAAAACTTGAAGCTCCTCTTGTGTACCCCAGACCGGGATCGAACCGGTAAGGATGTTACTCCATCGGTGTTTGAGACCGACGCGTCTACCAATTCCGCCACCAGGGCATCGGAAAATGATTTCTCATTTCGACGATGCAAAAATACAGCGAAAAAACGAAACCGCAAAATTTTTAATCAACTTTTTTGTCTTTTTTATTAACAATATACAAAAAAGCACCGCAAATGGCTGGCAACAAGAGATTTATGCACCACAAAATAATGGACGATATAGTAGGCTGAGAATAATCGGAGCAGAAATCCTTGAGCACCAGCACCGACGCCGAACACCTGACTCCAAGCTCGGCAAGAGCCGGCCTCGGCACAAAACTCATGAGCGTATATATCAGAAACACAGACATCAAGCCATCCAAAATGCCGATATCAACGCCAAGCGCCACTATGGTAAGGTAATTCTGAATGCTGTATACCATGAAACGCGCAAACGACACGCCGAATAGCCCAAACTTCTCGCGATATGTGTACTGGCAGAAAAACCTAAGCCTGTTGCGCAGGCCCTCGCTCTTCTCGCTATTGCGCACAAATGGAATGGTGTACTGCGGAAAGAGGAACAGAAGCGCCAATACCAGCGCGCCTACCACACATATCAATACAAACCACCACTGAGTGAGGAAAGTGGTGTGGCTGAGCTCCACATCCATGAGCGAGAAATACAGACAGCTTACAGATCCCATAATAAGCATAACAGGCATCTGCGAGAATCCGCAATAGGCCGTGGCCAAAGCGCCCATTATCCTGTGGCCCTTCTGCAAGACCGACGGCCGCCCGATGGCCTCGCCTACTCTGTTGGGGGTGAAAAGCGACGGCGGAATGCCTTTCAATACGCCCGTAAGCGCCTGTGAGAAAGACACATCCTCTACGGGACGCAGCGAGATGCGCCACTTTACGGCCTCCAGTATCCAATTGGGCACAGCAAGCAGAAGGGCCAGTATCAGCGGAAACCAGTAAATCCTTATGTGACCCGTATCGAGATCCGTCAGCTGGCTGAAATGGTCTTTGCTCAATAGATAAAGTCCATAGTAAAAGGCTATTACGAGCGCCACCTTAAGCGTTGTTTTAAGACTCTTGGGTATTCTCATCAGGTACTACGGGTTGATATTTGTTATTAATGACCGGCAGCAGAATGAGCGCCGCAAATCCCACCACTATGAACAGGATATCCTGTATGCCGTGCATCACCAGCGCGTAGGCTCCGGCATCGGGATCGCGCTGAATGCCATAGAGGGCCAGCAGCTCTATTACTATAAAATGCCAGGTACCCATGCCGCCCGGCGAGGGTATAATCACGCCGAAGGTTCCGAGTACGAATACCGTAAGCGCGGCCATCAGCGACAGCTCTTCGCAAAAGGGGAAAGCCTTGAATACAAGATATATGGTATAGAAATACACAAAATTGATGAAAAGGCTGTGGAAGACAAACTGCCAGCGTTTTTGGAGGCTCAGAATCGTGAGGAGGCCTTCCTTGAAGTTTGCTATCAGCTGCCTGAGCCTGGCTCCTATGCCGAAAAGATTGCGCCTGATCACCATGCGGATGGCCACAACAGCTAATACGCAAAGTACAACGCCTACCGCAATTATAAGAGGAAGGTATCCGCGGAGCTTTATCAGCTGCTCCATCACCCATGGATTGTTGTCGAGTACGCCGGATATCACGCCGCCCTGAGTAGCGAATATCACCACTGTGAGCACCGCCAGCACCACCGTATCAGCTATGCGCTCGGTAACCACAGTGCCCAGGCACCGCGCAAATGGGATATTCTCGTATTTGGAAACCACACCGCACCTTACCACCTCGCCGGAGCGCGGCACGGCCATATTGGTGAGGTACATCACCATCACCGAGCTGAAGAGATTTACTCCCCGGGGATGGTATCCGAAGGGCTCCAGCAGAAGCTTCCAGCGCACTGCACGGCTGTAATGCCCCACCACCGACAGCAGGAGCGCAAGAATCACCCAGCTCCAGCGGCACTGGCCAAGCGATTCCATGATCTTGCCAAAATCCTGGCCACGGTAGGCCAGCCAGAAAAGCGCAACTCCTATACTGAGGAATATCAGCACCTTCAATGTTGTGGACAAATATTTTTTCACGTCTTGGAGAGATTGCTAAATACATTAATTACAAATTCGCCGCAAAGTTAGTTTTTTTTATTGGCAAAAAGAATGTATCTTTGGATAAAATTTGCAAACACCATGACACACATTAGAATTACAACATTATTGGCGCTATTGCTATGCGCTATGCAGATGAGCGCCCAGAATTTTTCACACAAGGAGAAATTGGACGACGATTTCACATTCACCGACGGAATATATCTGACCAGCGACGATCTCAAGAATAATCGTCCGATAGAGAAATCACAGATAAGCACCAACTTAGACCCTGATGATTTAACATATTTTGAACAGCTGATGCAGAACAAGAAAATCGCCATCTACGACAACCTGGGCAACGAGCAGGAAATTCCAGTATCAAAGATTTTCGGATTCTGCAACTATGGCAACATATATCTCAACTACAACGGAAACTTCTGCCGGCTGGGTATCGTAGGCAGCATCTGCCATTTCTTGGGATACAAGACCGTATACCGCGCACCAAGCACGCCGTATTACGGAGCATACGGATTCTCGCCATACTATTACGGCAATCCAATGTATCGTCAGGTGGCCCAGTCGGAATCGCAGCAATACATCTACAACTTCGAGACAGGCCAGATAATGGAGTTCACATCGGCCAACATGGAGCTGATACTGATGAACGACTCGAAAATCCATACGGAATTCTCAGAACTGTCGAAAAGGAAGAAAAATTCGAAACTCATATACTACATGAGGCTATACAACGAGCAGCATCCGCTATACATACCTGTATATGAGTAGCTGATAACAAATAAACGTCCGTGCACAAAAATTAGGGCAAAAAATTTGTATATGTAAGAATAAAAAAGCTATATTTGTAAAATATTTGTTGAACATCATAAAAACCCAAGCTTTATGAACGAAGAAGCTCAAATGTACATAGACGAGGCTGAGGAGAAAATGCAGTCAGCAGTCTCTCACTACGAATCAGGACTCGCCAAGATCAGAGCAGGCAAGGCCTCTCCAGCTATGCTGGCTGATATCAAGGTAGATTACTACGGCACACCTACCGGCCTGGCAGGAGTAGCCAATGTGGGCACCACAGACGCAAGAACCATTGTGGTTCAGCCATGGGAGAAGGCAATGCTCCCCAAGATAGAGAAGGAAATACTCGCAGCCAACCTGGGCGTAACACCTATCAACGACGGTCAGATAATCCGTATTGTAGTACCAGCTCTCACCGAGGAGCGCAGAAAACAGCTCGTTAAGCAGGTGAAGCAGGAGGGCGAGGGCGCCAAGGTAGCAGTAAGAAACATCCGCCAGGACGCCAACAAGACTCTCAAGCAGCTCGAGAAGGACAGCAGCATCACCGAGGACGAGAACAAGGAAGGTCAGGAGATTATCCAGAAGCTCACCGACAAGTACGTAGCCCAGATCGACAAAATCTCTGAGGCCAAGGAGGCTGAAATCCTCAAGGTTTAATTTTCTCACCTGAAGGTACTGAAAACAATTCTGCCAAACAGAATCTGGAAATTTTACCCAAAAAAAATAAAAAATATAGCCTGTAATAAAATTACAGGCTATATTGATTTTTAGTTAAGATAGAAATGCGTAACTCTCTGTATAAAATACTATTATTCATCATCGTAATAGTTTTGCCCATGGAGCGGATTATGGCCCAGGGCAAAAATATTTTCGGTGAGTCTACTTATATACAGAGTTTCAAAATCAATGAATTCGGAAGCCTTGTATTCATCAACGACATAGCCGAATATTCCAACGGATGCATGCTGATAGGCACCACCGACGGCATGACGATACTCAGCTCGCATGGCGGGCACAATATCACAACCAGCAGCCACTCAGGAATAAAGCACATAACCGGAATACACGACGGCAAGATAATGATAAGCGGCGATGTCGACAACGGATATTTCACTTTCGGCGAAAACGGAACGGCCATCTATCACGACCTCAACGACAATCCATCCATCAAGGACGAAAACATCATAGCGATACTCCCCTGCAAGCCAAACTACTGCTACATAGGCCGAAACTCGATTCACATACTGGAAAACGGGAAACTAAGAAGAGTGAAATTCAACAACATGGAATCAGCTTTCGCAATAGACTCGCTGCCCATAATCATCACATCCGACTACAGAACATACACATTTGACGGGAAGCACACCCGGGAAATCGCCAACCTGAAAAAACTCGGCATCAGCAGCCTGGAAAACCTGAGAATAGTAGATGCCAAGAACGACACAGTACTCCTGATAAGCAACCAGCAAATCCTGAAAGCAAACAAGGAAGACCTCATAGGCGGAAAAATTCAGGACCGGAGCTGTCTGAATATCCAAAACATAGACAATACAGAATACAACGAGAGCGCCATCCACGACGCCAAATACGACGATGTGCTGGGCAAGGTGGCCGTATCCACAAACAAGGGAATTTTTGTATTCGACAGCCACGGCCAGCTTACAAGCAGCATAGACGTAAACAACGGACTTCCGCAAAACGATGCCGGACAACTGTATTTTGACTCCAAACACAATCTATGGGTGGCACTCAGATCCAAACTCGCAAAAATTGAGCTGAATACCCACACAGTATATTACAACGAGCGCAACGGTCTGAACGGCGAAGTCTACTATTACAAGAAATTCAACGACCAATACTACTTCTCCACATTCAACGAGGTATACACCGCCACCAGCAACAAATACAATACAGAATTCAAGCCAGTGAGCTTTGGCCCAAAGGGTAACATAGTCTGCTGGAACATACAGAGTTTGGGCAATCATCTGCTGGCCTGCACTGTAGATGGTCTATATGAGATAGAGGGAACTGATGCCCACAAAATCCTGGACACCGAGAAAATTTACTACCTGGCCACCAGTACTGCCCACCCAAACAAAATGTTCCTATCCTGCTACAACGGCATCATCATTGTGGATTACTACGACAAGGACGGAAAACTCACTTTCGGAAAGCCAAGGAATATAAAAAACATAGATGTGCCGATGTGGACCATCGAGATAGATGACCACGGAAATCTCTGGCTCGCATCCATTTTCAACGGAATATATTACCTGTGCCCCAAGGACAAGGATTTCGAAAGATTCAGTTTGGTGAATATTGGCGAAAACATTGGCTTTAAGCAACTTCGCCAGCCTAAGTTCAAGATTAGGAACAATAGTCTATACACCTACGGATCTGAATTTTTGAAAGCTGAAATTCCCGAAAACCCGAACTTCTCGGCCAACGAAATCATACTGAGAGGCTCACAGACTTTCAATAATTACATAAAAAAACTGGGCACCGCCGAGATATTTCCGCTCAACGAAAAAGGCGACCTGTTCATAAACACAGAAGATGAATGCATGATAGCATCGCGCGGCGACAAATCGTTCGACACCATACATTTCCAAACCAAGATAGGCCTCGTAAACAATGTTTTCATGATAGATTCGCTGCTATTCCTGAGTACCAACAGCGGACTCCTGAAACACAATATCAAAGCCTTAAACGCCTGCAACCCAGGCAAATATCCCTTCAGCTCCATGATATATGGAATATACGTGAACGATTCAACAGTATACGAGGGATTCAGACATTTCGGCAGTCAATCCCACAATTTCTCGATGGCCGGCAATGAGAAAAACGTATTTCAGAACGGAATAAAATCGCTGAAAATCAAATACACGGCATCGTGTTTCGAAAACATCGACCAACTGAAATATTCTTACATGCTCGAAGGATTAAGCAACAAGTGGTCACCATACACATCAGAAGATAGTCATGAGTTTGGCCAGCTGAAACCGGGAAAATACACATTCCATGTAAGGGCCATCAATCATACAGGCCTTATATCATCGGAATCTGTTTACTCTTTCGTAATAAAAAACTCGCCATGGCTAAGATGGTGGGCAATAAGCATTTATTCATTGATATTTGCACTGCTGGTTTATATACTGGGACGCCGGCTATATTTCTACAAGAAGGAAAACGCGCGCCTTAATTCCATGAACAAGATGCTGTCGCTCGCCGCAGCCAAGAACACAAACTCTGTAATAATAGTGGACAGCAACGGCGAATTCCAATGGGCCAACCCATCATTCGCCAACTTCTACGGATACGAGTTTGAGGAATACAAAAACAAGTTTGGAACCAATTACTTCCAGATTCAGAAAGCCACCTCCGCCGACAAGGAGGCTGCCATAGATTATGTATTAGCTGAAAAAGACCATACCTCGTACGTGACGATGCACACCGGACCCGACGGCAAAAATGTATACGTGCAGACCCACATGGACCCGGTATACGACGAGGAAAACAACATAAAGAACTGGATAATAACCGAAACCGACATCACTCAGCTGAAACTGGCTGAAAAAGAAGGCGTCAAGCAGGCCGAGGTAATGGTGGAGGCTTACAGCGACCTCATGAAAAACCAGGACAAGCTGGAATTCCAGACCAGACAGCTGAAGATAATAAACGAGCGTCTCGAAATAGGCTACAAGCAGATCAAGCGTCAGAATATCACAATCAACCAATCGCTGAAATACGCACAGGGACTGCAAAACTCGATAATGCCATCGCTAAACAAACTATCAGAAAACATGGAATGCTCGCTTGTATACTGGCCCAAGGACATTGTGAGCGGCGATTTCTACATGAGCCTGGCCACATCGGAGAATACTTTCTTCACCATTGTGGCCGACTGCACGGGTCATGGAATACCGGGCGCATTCATGAGCATAATAGGATACGATATTCTGTGTCAGCTGATAATATACCACAGATACAACAACCCGGCGCAGATACTGGAGCTGATGAGCAACCGAATGATAGACATGCTGGACATGAAGCGAATAGAAAACACCGACGGTATAGCGCTGAGTATCTGTAGGATAGACAAGCACGACGACTACGCCGACCTCACATTTGCCGGATCGGACAGCTCTATCTACATACAGAAGATGGATACCAACACCCTGAAAAAAATGAAGGGAAGCCGCCGACAGACAGGAATAAACGGCGAGAAATTCCTACAAAAACCTTTTGAGCAGGAGACCATCCGGGTAAGCTACAACGACAGAATTATTCAGTACACTGATGGCATTATAGACCAATGCAACATAGACAGAAGGCGATACGGAACTCCACGTTTCGAGAAGCTGATAACAGAAAACCACGGCAAGCCAATTACGGATATCGGCGTATTGCTGGAAACCGACATGACAAAATTCATGGGCGACACCGAGCAGCGCGACGATATTACCGTACTGATTTACAATATTAAGAGATAAATGGAATTACTATCACCAGCCAAGAATTTGGAGACAGGCATCCTCGCCATCAATTCGGGAGCCGACGCAGTATATATTGGAGCGAGCGATTTCGGCGCACGCAAGGCCGCCGCAAACTCATTAGCCGACATAGAGCAACTGGTAAGGCACGCCCATCTATATGGAGCCAAGGTTTACGTGACACTGAATACCATACTCTACGACAACGAGATAAACCCTGCACAGAAACTCATCCGCCAACTCTACAACATCGGCGTTGACGCATTGATAGTACAGGACATGGGAATCCTGAAAATGGACATTCCGCCCATAGAGCTTCACGCAAGCACACAGACCCACAACTACGATATGGACAGAATCCAGTTTCTCGACAAGCTTGGATTCAAGCGCATCGTGCTCGCCCGCGAGAGCAGTCTTGAGCACATCAGGAATGTGAGAAAGAACATCAAGGCCGAGATAGAATGTTTCGTACACGGCGCATTGTGCGTATCATTCAGCGGACAATGCTACATGAGCGCGCAGCTCGGCGGCAGGTCGGCCAACAGGGGCGAATGTGCCCAGGCCTGCCGCATGAAATACTCACTGCTGAATGCTGACAAAAAGGTTCTGATAAACGACTCTTACATTCTGTCGCTGAGAGACTTTGGACTCTTCAACAAAATCGGCGACATGATGGATGCCGGAGTTGACTCGCTGAAAATAGAGGGCCGTCTCAAGGACCAGAGTTATGTGGCTAACGTGACCGCATATTACCGCAGGCTGATAGATTCCATATCGGACGGCAAGGCGAAAAACTCGTCGGGAATCTGCTTCTACGATTATGAGCCTAACATCAACAAGGTTTTCAACCGCGGATTCACTGAATATTTCCTGAACGGCAAGGCCGACAAAATGGCCAATTTCGCAAGCCCCAAATCCATGGGTGAGCATATCGGCAAACTCATCGGCAAAAAGGGCAACACAATCACAATATCCACCAAGGAAACCATCAACAATGGCGACGGGCTATGCTACATAGACGGCAACAGCCTCTTCGGCTTCCGCATCGAAAAAGCCGTCGGAAACAACTCGTTCATAGTTTCCACGGAGCAAAACATCAAGACAGGCGTTCAACTATATCGAAATCTCGACACGATATTCCAAAAGAAGATAGAGCACACAAAAACAGTCAGGAAAATAAGGATAAAGATATCAGCTGAATGTAAAAACGACACGCTGACTCTGAAAATCACCGACGAGGACGGAATCTCGGCGCAGAAATCAATGCCCGCTCCCGAAAAGGCCAACAATGCCGAAAAGGCGATCAACAACCTGAAAGCCTCGCTCATGAAATGCGGTGATACCTATCAGGTAACCACAATAAACGTATTGTGCAACGACGGTGCGCCATTTGTGCCCAACTCCGCCGCCAACGAACTCAGGAGAAACACTCTTGAGGAACTTGAGCAGAAACGCCTTCAGCACTTCCATCCCAAGGGCTACCCTACCCCATCGGCCGACGTGAAATATCCTCTCGCCGAAGGCAGCTACAGACTCAACGTCTCAAACCGACTCGCCAAACAATTCTACGCCGAACATGGCTGCAACATCATGGAATCTGCATTCGAGCTTTTGGATAAGACCAAGGGTAAGGAAGTAATGACCACCAAATACTGCATCCGCCGCGAGATGGGCTACTGCCCAAAAAACGGCAAAGTTCCATCAGACTGGGCAGGCAACAAATTCCTGCTCCACGGCCAATATCAGGATTTCGATTTGGTTTTCAACTGCAAGGACTGCATGATGCAGATATTCGCGAGGAAATAAAAAATATAGAAAGGTTCCGTAGAAAGGTTCCGTAGAGACGGACCGCGGTCCGTCTCTATGCAAGAATATTGACAATAACAATAAAAAAAAATACATCCGTAGAGACGGACCGCGGTCCGTCTCTACAGCGAGAATATTGACAACAACAATAAAAATCCGCGGTCCGTCTCAAAAAAAAAGCACCCCGCGGCTAAGTTGCCAAAGCTACGGAGTGCGGAGGTTATAATCTATTGTTTGTGTGCAAAAATTATTTCTGAATGAGCGCGCCCTCAAAATCCTTTGTGATATCGAGGAACTCCTGCCAAACATTATCCACCATTGGAATACCATTGGCAAGTCGCTCCTTCATGGTGCGCTTCTCGGGATCGCCGGGAACCATCACTTCCTGACCCTCAAGAGGTTTCATATTCCTGAGAATGTGGCAGAGTTCCTTCATCCTGGCGCTGAAATTCTTCAAGTTGGTGAACTTACGGATATCTATGGCCTGAAAACAATGGCTGATTCCACGCTTCTTGGTCATATCGGAGCCGAACATAGGCATCAGGTCGTGACCGAAATCGCTGCCTGTGAGCACGCTGCAGAGAATCTCAACCATCATTCCGAGACCGAAGCCCTTATAGTCGCCGATGGGGCGAACGCACTTGGCCGCGAACGGGTCGGTTGTGAA
The DNA here is from genome assembly GCA_045640025.1 of Bacteroidales bacterium. Taxonomy (GTDB): domain Bacteria; phylum Bacteroidota; class Bacteroidia; order Bacteroidales; family UBA3824; genus UBA3824. The sequence continues at coordinate 7,288 of JAZUEG010000344.1, read as the reverse complement.
TTTGCCCTCGGCATCGTATGCCACGCCGTCTTCAAGTGGTTCTTTAGTTCCCTTGTGGTTACGCACATAATTCCAGCTGATTACAGAGGTCGCCATATCGAGATTAAGAGGCTCCTCCCCTTCTATCGGGCACGAGAAACAGATTGGATTTGTGCCGAAGTAAGGCTCCACGGCATTGTGCGCCTTCACTAATGAATTGGTGTTGGTAAACGCAAAACCAATCATTCCGTGCTTGGCGGCATATTCGGTGAAATAGCTTGCCGCGCCAAAATGAGATGAGTTCCTAACAGCCACAGTACCTGTACCTACCTTGGAAGCCATATCGATGCAGAAATCCATTGCGAACATACCGGCATGATGTCCCACAGCTCCATCGGCATCCATAAGCTTGGTGGCGCCGTTGTCCTTTACGATCCTGAATTGAGGTCTCCTGTTAAGACGGCCTTTCTGAAAACACTCCACATAATGTGGGAACAAAGCCAGGCCGTGTGTGTCGATGCCCTTCAATGAGGCCTCAACCACACTGTCGATAACATGTGTCGCAGAATCGGGTTCTACCTTACAACTCCTTAGAACCTCTATCATAATCGCCTTTAGTTTCTCGGCGTCCAGATAAACCATAACTAACTCTAAAAATTAATACTTGTATTGTAATATATGCAATTACTTTACCAAAGTGCCCAATTTCTCACCTTTTATTATACGCTCCAGAGTTCCAGCCTTTGTCATATCGAATACCATGATAGGCAGACCGTTTTCGCTGCAGAGAGCAAAGGCGGTGAGATCCATCACTTTAAGCTTCTTCTGGATGGTCTCGTCGAATGTAAGCTCGTCGTACTTTGTGGCAGTTGGGTCCTTCTCGGGGTCGGCGGTGTAGATGCCGTCCACACGTGTGCCCTTCAGCAGGATGTCGGCCTTAATCTCTATGCCGCGGAGAGCTGATGCTGAATCAGTTGTGAAGAAAGGATTGCCTGTGCCGCCTGAGAAAATAACTACGTAGCCGTCCTCAAGAGCTGATATAGCACGGTTTACAGAGAAACGCTCGGCGTATGGCTCCATGAGTGTGGATGTCAAGACCTTGGCCTTGCCGCCCAGCTGCTCTATCATGCTCTGGATGGCAATGGCGTTTATTGTGGTGGCCAGCATTCCCATGCTGTCGCCCTTGGTGCGCTCCACGCCCTTCTTGGTGCCGGTGATGCCGCGGAAAATGTTGCCGCCGCCCACCACGATTCCTATCTGAACGCCCTGCTTGGCGAGTCCGAGGATTTCCTGGCAGAATGCCTCCAATGTGTCGGCGTTGATGCCGTATTTGTCCTTGCCGGCGAGTGCCTCACCGCTGAGTTTCAGCAAAACTCTCTTGTATTTCAATTCTGACATTGCTTTATAATATTGTGTGTTCAACAAAAAGTTTTTCAGTTTTCGACTTCCAAATTTAATATTTTTTATAAATTTGTTCGATATTTAGATACAATTTTTTTGTTCACTAAAACATTTTTTTTGATACGCATGAATCAATCTATATCGCAAATAATTGAGGAAGAGTTAGTTATCTCCAAGGCCACAAGTCATCCCGAGGAGAGCAGATACACTTATGCAGCTAATGGCAAACTTTGTTTAGCTGATGGCACACTGGTAGCTAATACCATGACAACCAACTTCTTAGGCTACAACGTGGAAGAACCGCCACTTTCAAACGCCATTAGCTGCCCAAAAACACAACAGCGCATAGTGGGCAATTATTACTGCGGACAGAGCGATTCTCTATGCAGACTGCAGGATTCGATTTCCGAATTTCTGCAAACCGAGGACACTCAGATTTTTGGAAGCTACGAGGCCCTCTGCGCCGATATCATGGAATCGCTGCTGAACACCGAGGACGTGGTGATATACGATTCGGCTATCTCGCTGCCAATGCGCCGCGGTATCAAGAGCTGCCAGGCCGACAAGATGAGATTTCCACACGGCGACATGGACAAGCTCGAGCAACAGCTCCAGCTATCGCTCATGAAAAGAATCAAGGTGATACTCACCGACGGAATCTTCTTTGATTCAGGCGATTGCGCAAGGCTGAAGGAGATCCGACAGCTGGCCATCAAGTACGACGCAATGGTGATAATAGACGACAGCTACGGATTCCTGACCTGCGGGAAAAACGGACGCGGCGCCGATGAGCACTGCGGTGTGCGCGGATTCCAGGACCTGAAAATCGTGAACATGCAAAACGCCCTCTGCTGCAGCACTGGCGTTATAGTATCGGGCAACAAGAATCTGATACATCTGCTGAAACTGAGATCGAGATGCTACCGCCATTCGGTATGCATAAGCGAGCAAGACACCGCCACGGCATCAGCTATACTAAACGACATAATATCAAGCACATGGCGCATAGAGCAGATGCACACGCAGGCCAATCTGCTGGCCGACAAGCTCAAGAAACTGGGATTCCAGTGCGAAAAGCCCGCCGCGGGGATTGTATCTTTTGTTTCGGACTATTCAACCGACAAGATAAGGAAAATCCTGAAGGACAACGGCCTGATAGCCCAATACTCCAAAGTTGGCAAAAATACGCTCGTATCGCTCAAGGTATCAGCTGATTGCGATTGCTAATACAAGAAAATTGAAAAATAATAACATAAAATATACCAAAATTAAATAAAAAGGACTAATTTTGTTAAAATTTTAAATTAATATCTACTAACCATGCTTAACCTCAGTCAGAATTTAAAACTTATACAAAAGCTGTCTCCCCAGCAAATACAGCTGATAAAGCTGCTGGAGATACCTACAATGGAACTTGAGCAACGCATAAAACGCGAGATAGAGGAAAACCCGGTGCTTGAGGAAGGCAGCGACGAGCCCGACGACGCTCCGGAAAGCATGGACGGCGCCAACGACTACGACCGTGAGCAGAACGACCAGGACGCATCCGACAGCGACATGGACAGCGACATGGACTCCTCCATCGACGACAACTACATGGAGGAATCGTATGACGAGAAGGTGAGCGAATACTCCGCCGACGACTATTACGACGACGACGAGATACCCAACTACAAGCTGAACGCCAACAACTATTCCGACGATGACGACGACAACAAGACTGAGATTCCATATACAGCCGCATCGTCGCTCCACGAGACCCTGCTATCGCAGTTAGGCCTGGCGGAGCTCAACGAAGACGAACAGCTATTAGCTGAATACATAATAGGAAACATAGACGACGACGGATACCTGCGCCGCGACCTCGAAAACATAGTGGACGACCTCGCATTCAATTCCAAGATAGAGACCACAGAAAAGGAGCTCCAGAGAATACTGTCGATAATCCAGGATTTTGACCCCGCAGGAGTAGGCGCAAGAAACATCCAGGAATGCCTGCAGATACAGATAGTAAAGAAATACCGCAACGGAATGGGCGACAAGGTGGCCCTGAAAACCGCCTACAGAATACTCAAGGACTATTTCGAGGAGTTCACAAAGAAACACTATCAGAAAATACTATCCAAGATAAACGTAGACGACAAGACGATGAAAACCGCCGTGGAGGAAATCATGCACCTGAACCCAAAGCCGGGAAGCATATACTCCAACATGCTGGCCAAAAACTCGCAGCACATAATCCCCGACTTCATACTGGAAGACAAGGACGGAGTGCCGGTGCTGCACCTCAACTCCAAGAACGTGCCCGAACTCAGGGTAAACAAGACCTATTCCGACATGGTGGAGGCCATGCAGAAGAAAAAAGGCGAAAACAAGGATAAGGACACTCTCGCATTCGTAAAATCGAAGATGGATTCGGCCAAATGGTTCATAGAGGCCATCCGGCAGCGGCAAAACACGCTATTAGCTACCATGCAGGCCATACTCGAATTCCAGAAAGAATACTTTGAGGAAGGCAACGAGACCAAGCTGAAGCCAATGATCCTGAAGGACATAGCCGAAAAAACCAACTACGACATATCCACTATCTCGCGTGTAGCTAATAGCAAGTATATACAAACCCATTTCGGAATATTCCCGCTGAAATTCTTCTTCAGCGAGGCCATGAAAACCGAAAACGGCGACGAGGTTTCTACCCGCGAGATCAAGAAGATCCTGAAGGAATGCATAGACGGCGAGAGCAAAAACCGCCCCCTCACCGACGAGAAACTGGCCCAGATACTCCAGAAACGCGGCTACAAGATAGCGCGACGCACCGTGGCCAAATACCGCGAGCAAATGAACATACTTGTGGCCCGACTCAGGAAAAAACTTTAAGCCGGACACCATTAACATCTGAAACTCAAAAATGATAAGACTGTTTCATCCGCTCCTGATACCGATATACGCATTCACATTCTATATAGAGCTGGAGCGCCAGTCGTATTCAATAGAGCTGATACAAGTACTGATGATAGCGGCGCTGGCTGTATGCTCGTCGTGGCTTACAAGTCTGCTATCCAACGACTTCTGCGGCCGGCGCGAAGAGCAGAGCGACCCTCTCATCAACATAGAAGCCGGCATACGGCCACGGCTGATAGTAGCCACAGGCCTCACCATATCGTATACCGTGCTGTACATAACGACATCCAAAATGCAATCGGCCTACAACTGGGGCGCGGGATGCGTATTCCCGATATTCATACTCCCGGTGTGGCTGAATGTATTCTCGGGCAAGGGCCTAAGCACGATGTTCCCGAAGATGGAAGGAAGGTTTCCAGCTAATATCTGCCTTGCCCCGGGCGCATTCCTCGGCACCCTATCGGGATTCACCATAGCGCTGGGCCACAGAAACAGCGCCGATACTTTCATACTGTTCACAATAAGCATGCTGATAACCGCCATAGTGGCGCACCACCACATAGCAAAGCACAACGGAAGACTTTCTCACATATTATACGGATATCTGGCAGGAATTATACCTTCAATTATAATAATGTTCATATTCGCTTAATATTGATAAGTTTTTTTTTTCAAATAAATACATTAATTTTGTGCCTTGCAAAACGATGTAGAAATGAAAAAATCGATCACATACAATTATTCAGCCTCCGAGATCATATCCCGGGGCGAAACCATAGCGGCACTCACCAAGGAAGACCTCAAGAACTTCGAGAAATTCGGTGTTACCCAGAAGGATATCGACCAGCTGGAAAAGAAACTGGCCGAATACCGCAAATTCCCCGACGACAGCATTTTCGCCGAGAAGGTAAGGGAGAAGACACACCTGAAATACGACGCAGAAAACAAGCTGATAACACACATCAGAAACTTCTTTCTGCAGTTCAGCATCATTGTGCCCACCAAGAAGGAAACCAAGAAGCATTTTCCGTCGCAGAAACTCACAGGCCTCAAGAGCATAGAGCTTCTGGAGATGGGTGACAAGGTAGTATCCGTATACAAGAAATTCAAGGAGAAACTCGCCAAGCACGAGATCGACGAAAACTACATAGCCGAGCTCCGTCAGCAGATATCAGCTACCAAGAAAACCCTGAAAGTGCTCGAAAACGCACGCCAGGAGCGCATCAAGAACACCACAAAGCGCCGCGACCTCGGATCGATGCTCTACGAGAAGATAGCCAAACTGAGCCACTACGGCAAGACATACTGGAAAGAGCGCGACGTGGAAAAATACAAGGCATATCTGCTCTACGAAAAAAACAGCGAGAAAATTAAAGAGAGCAACGATATGGATTCCAAATAATTAAAACACGACAGAAAAATATTTTAGCAAAAACACGCAAAAATATTTGGAAAAACCAAAAAAACTGCATAATTTTGCAACGTCAAAAAAAAGGAGAAGACATGGTACCATAGCTCAGTTGGTAGAGCAAAGGACTGAAAATCCTTGTGTCACTGGTTCGATTCCCGTTGGTACCACTTTTTTCTTTTTCGTCATAATTTTAAAAGTTATTAATAAATTATATTTTTCTGGATTGGTACCATAGCTCAGTTGGTAGAGCAAAGGACTGAAAATCCTTGTGTCACTGGTTCGATTCCCGTTGGTACCACAAGGGAGCTAAACAAGAAATTGTTTCAGCTCCCTTTTATTTTGCCATTAGCTGAAAAAAAATCAAAAAAATATCCAAAAAACTTCAGAAATTCAATTCTTTTTTTATACATTTACAAGCTAATTAACACATAACGCTAGATTCCAATATTATCAGACAGAAATGAAAAGACAATTACTATTATACTATATATCACTGATTTTCAGCATGGCCATATTTACGGCCTGCGAGGAGGACCCCGACCATGGAAAGCCCTTGGTAGGATTCTCGCAGTGCGCCATGGATACCGACTGGCGAAAAGCCATGGACAAGAAATATCAGGCCAAGGCTCTGCAACGAAACAATTTTGTGCTGAAGGTAACCGACGGCTGCCAGAACAACAACAACCAGATAAAAGACATAACCGACTCGCTGATACCGATGGGAATCAAGGTGCTGATGGTATCGCCCAACCAGGCCGCGCCGCTCACACAGGTGGTATGCGATGTATACAACAGCGGAATCCCAGTAATAGTAATAGACAGAACCATAGAAGATTCCAGCCACTACACCTGCTACATAGGCGCCAACAACTATCAGATAGGATGCCTGGCGGGCGACTACGCCGGCACCCACGGCAAAGACGGCAGCACAGTATTCGAGATTTTCGGCGAATTGGGATCATCGCCCACACGCGACCGCAGCAACGGATTCAACACAAGGCTGAGAGAATCCTACGCTCATAAAAAATTCAAGCACGTGGGCAGTTTCCACGGCAAATGGAGCAAGGAACTCACCCAAAGCCTAATGTGCGACTATCTCAACAACAACCCACCGCCCGACATCATCTACGCCCACAACGACGAGATGGCTATTGGTGCCAGCCTGGCCATCAGCGAATTTGGATACGACACCGACGACATTATAATAATAGGTACCGACGGCACTGTTAATGGCGGAATCAAGGCCGTAAAGGAAGGCATAATAGACGCAACATTCAGCTATCCCGACGGCGCCGACGAGGCCATAGACATAGCCGAGAGAATACTGAGAGGCGAGCCTGTGCCCAAGCAGATAATACTGAACACATATCAGATAGACAAGAGCAACGCCGACGGACAATATGAGCTGATGAAAAGCCAGGACAAGGTAAACGAAGGCTTCATACAGCTATCCAAGGCCAACAAGACTCAGTTCATGCAGCTAAACGGGCAGAACAGGACCATTATCCTGGGCTCGATACTCTGCTTCATAATGTTCCTGTTGCTGATATACGTGGCCAAGCTCCACATGGAAAACAAGAAGGCCAACCAGATGCT
>JAZUEG010000343.1:0-10385 GCA_045640025.1 Bacteroidales bacterium | reverse complement strand
ACCACTTTCATTCAAGTCATTGTAAAGGTCTATAGTCCAACGAGGATCCACAAGTTGAGACCAACCGCGCTCTTCCAAGAATTTGATTCCATTATTAATATGATTCCGATTAACCATAATGATTCAGATATTTTTCACTCCACAAATATAAAAACAAAATTCCAATTCCACAACAAAAAAACACCGGAACGGCACGCAGGCCGTTCCGGAATTCTATCCAAGAACAATTATTCACAAACTACCCACTTCCCTGATTTAGAGGTTCCCTCATGCTTCAAAATATTCAATGACTTCAGCACCAACAATTCGCGTTGAATTGTCTTGGTTGAAACACTCAACAGTTGAGACATCTTGGGTATAGAAATACGAGAATCATTCCTTATCAAATTTAATATAATCGACTGTCTTTCTGTCAAAGGTTCGACTTCTGTATCATGGACATTATTATGGACATTATTATGGACATTGAGGACATTACTATGGACATTAAGGACATTGCTAAATAGAAAAACAGTCCAAAGTCCTAAACCGTCATGACTAAATCTTTGCTTTTTAAATCCACATCAACTACAATACCCAAAACGTCCCTAACTTTATTAGGGATATCTTCTAAGAGCTTTTTATAATTATCAATACCAGTTATTTCTCCATTATCATTGGCTCCAATTAAAATTTTACCTCCTTCAGCATTCGCAAAACCGCAAATCCATTTCAGGTACTCATCTTTCCATACCTCCTTAAATTCAATATTTTGATTTTCTTCCATCTCCTCATTTATTTATATTACTACAAAAATAATGCTACCCACTGCCAAGGCGGCGGATAGCATTATTGTTTATTATCAATATCTGCCGATTGAATACCGTGTATTCTGTTCCACCGAATCAGAGAGAAGGAACGAGGATAGCTGACTTGAGGTTTACATCAGATGCCGGCTTTACTGTAATCAACTCGTCTGACCTGATAACGACACCTTCGATAACGCCATCGATTTTGTAGGCGTCGGGTATCAGATTATAGGTAGCTATACATCCTGTAGAAGTAATTATAGTACCCTGATAGATAGCTGATTGCGCAAATGATTCTGCTGTATATGTATGATTTTCGCCTGTTACAAGCTTGCATCTGGATGCGGGAATCAATTCCTCGTCGTTCAGCGCAAATTCCACCTTTTTCCTTATATCAGGATTGGAGATCTGACCCATGGTATATGACACACCGTCCACGATAGAAACATAGGAGCCTTTGGCAGACTTGGAACCATAACCGAGATCGAATTTGTAGGTAGAACCGATTTTCCATTTTGCATCCTTTCCTCCCTTGGTTTTTACTACAAGATTCATTTCCTGAACCTTAACATTAGCAGAAGTCAGAGTCATAGAGAAAACCTTGCCATCCTCGCCCCTGGTTTTCAGCTGGTCGTTCATAAGGTCAACAATCTGATTGCCGCTCATATCCTGAAGCTCAAAAGTCTTGATCTTTGTATTAGCCTCAATATTTCCCGCAATAGTAATAGTGCCGTCAGAGTATGCCGTAGCTACAATATTACCAAGCTTAATCTGCTCAGTAAATTCCAAATCGTCTTCTCCGCAAGATGCCATCGAAAACAAAAATGAGCATAAGCACAACATAAATAATAATCTGTAATTCTTCATTTTCTGATTAATTTTAATCAATTATATTATACATATCAATTATTGCGCAAAATTAATAATTATTATTTTTATAAACAATAAAAACTAAAACTTTTCTTGAATCTACAATACCACTTTTATTTTCTTCCATCTACTATTGAATTATCCACTCCGCAAATATAACAACATTTTTAATTTCCCCAAAAAAATAATGCCACCCATTGCCATGGCAACGGATAGCATTATCTATCCCAATGGGGATTTTCAGCCTTTGAGTTGGCTTTCGAATAAAACAAAACACCCTTTCTATTGATATGATCAATTAAATCAGGATTTTTCAACTGACTAAAAATTGAAATGTCGAACTTGTAAGCCAGCAAAGAATCATCAAGAAGCGAATAAAGCCTTATTAGATTCTTGTGGCTCACATTTTCACCGAGCAATGTTATATCAATGTCGGAAAATTTCTTGTAATTTCCCTTAGCCCTCGAACCGTAAAGTATCACTGCCTCTATCTCTGGCTGAATACTGATATAGGAGCATATTTCGAAGTAATCCTTATCGCTTATTCCAAACATTTTTCTATACTTTTTTCAAAATCCTTGAATAATGGGAAATACAAATTTTCGATATTAGTGAATACGTTATCGGCAGTCTCGGAGTCATAACTATGTGAGGTTATATTCCTATCGGCAATTGAGTCCAGCCAGACATCGTCATTTATAAGTTTCACTTGCAATCCATACCTGAAGGCATCACGAGAGCCTCTGATTTCGTCAGAATAACCCTGAAACTCTGCATAATCCTTAAGGACCTTCCAAGCAAGTTCGTGAGTATATTCGAATCGCTGAATAAGACCTTCCCTCAAAAGATCAAATTCATCCTCGGAATACTCATTAGAATAAAGAACCTCGAAAGCTTTTTGCAACTGAGCGAAAGCCTTCTTGTAGTTCACAAACCTCTGTTTCCAGCGAATATCTTCCATATTAGTCCTCCTTTAGTCTTTGATTGAACAACTCCGCAAATATAAAAACAAAATTCCAATTCCACAACAAAAAAAATAATGCTACCCATTGCCGTAAGCAAAGGATAGCATTATTATATGGTCTTTCTCAGTGTATTAATCTGATGAGAGATTGATTACTTAGAGAATGTGTAGCCGTCTACATCAATTTTGAAATTGTCTGATGTGATAGCAGCGCCTGATACCTTGTAGTCTTCCTGCTTTTCATTTACAACTTCAAACTTAGCTGTACCGATAGTACCATTCTCTGTTACGATAACGCCGTTCTCAACATAAGACTTAGAGCACTTGTCGAGGAAGTTCTTGAGAACACCAGTGCACTTAGAAGGAGGAACCAACTGACCATCCTGAACAATAGCTTCAACATCTGCTATAGGAGCACCTTCTACGAGCTCATACTCACCTGATGCATTCTTAACAAACAAATCACCCATCGAGTAAACCTGACCCTTGGTTACAGAAACATAAGAACCAAAGCTAGAAGCCTTACCGCCGCAAGGAAGTTCCTTGTACTCCTTAGCCAAATCAGCTGAGAAGTTCTTATCACCTCTTGTCTTGCAGTACAATGTGTAATTTACTGCGTCTGAAATCTTTACTGTTGTCTCCTTGATAGCCACTGTGAACTCCTTGCCATCCTCACCCTTAGACTTCAACTGATCATCCATCATATCAACTTCTGGCTTGAGCTTATCCTTGTCGTTGAGCTTGTACAAGCCGAATGCTGTAACCTTAGCATTAGCCTTGATGTTACCAGAGATTGTGATAGAGCCACCGTCTGCAACATTAGCCTTTGCAGTCAATCCGTCGCATTTTACATACTCATTGAGGACATTAGGAGTTCCATTGTCCTCTTCTGGATCACAAGCTGTGAATGTGGTAGCCATTGCACCAAATGCGAGCAAAAATGCTGCTGTTCTAAAGAATTTTTTCATTTTACTTAAATTTATTAATGGTTAATAAAAAATTGTTTCTTTCTTATAACGTCGCAAAGGTAAATATATTATTCAGATTTCAAAAAATCTTTTTGAATAATTTACCATCATTTTCGGTTATATAACACGCAGGTATCAAGATACCCTAAGAAAAAAATTAGTTTTTTTGTTTTTGTTTATTACCTTTGCATCTTGAATCTAAAAAAAACACTTTATAATATACCATGATAGAAGAAATGACTCCATTCATAGTAATGGAAGTATTGGAGAAGGCCCAGGCCATGGAGCGCGAGGGCATCAGCATCATCCACATGGAGGTGGGCGAGCCGGATTTCGATGTGCCTCAGTGCGTGAAAGATGCAGTGTGCGAGGCCGTCAGCAGCGGAAAAACCCACTACACACATTCGCTGGGCGACCCCGAGCTCAGGCAGGAGATATCGGCCCTTTACAGGAAGGAATACGGCGTGGAGTTTTCGCCCGAGCAGATAGTGGTGAGCTCAGGATCGTCGCCCGCTATCCTCATGGCACTCAGGGTATTGTGCAATCCCGGCGACGAGGTTCTGGTGTTCAATCCCGGATACGCGTGCTACAGCAATTTCGTATTAGCTGTAAATGCCGTACCAATAAAGATAGACCTCGACCCCGAGAATGGTTTCCAGATCGACATAGAGAAAGTAAAGGCCAAGATATCAGCTAAAACCAAGGCCATATTCATCAATTCGCCGAGCAACCCATTCGGCACGCTCATCGATCCCGAAATCATGAAAGAGATAGCGGCCCTCGGCATCCCCGTGATAAGCGACGAGATCTACCACGGCCTCGTATACGAAGGACGCCCCCACTCCATACTGGAATACACCGACAACGCATTCGTACTCAATGGATTCAGCAAGCGCTACGCCATGACGGGCCTCCGCCTGGGCTACCTCGTGGCGCCCATGAAATACATGCGCACGCTCCAGATAATGCAGCAGAACCTCTTCATCTGCGCCCCGAGCGACGCTCAGAGGGCCGGCATAGCGGCCATAAGGCATTCGGCTGACGACCAGAAAGATATGTGCCGCATCTACAACGAAAGGCGCGAATATCTCGTAAGGGCGCTTCGGGAGCTCGGATTCAAGATCTGGGTGGAGCCCAAGGGCGCATTCTACGTGTTTGCCGATGCAAGGATGTATGCAGCTGATACGTACCAATTTGCGTTCGATATTCTGGAAAACGCTCATGTGGGCGTAACTCCGGGAATAGATTTCGGCAGCCAGGGGCAGGGATTCCTGCGGTTCAGCTACGCCAACTCGCTCCAGAACATAAAGGAAGGAATCAGCAGACTGGGCAAGTACCTGAAAGCCATGAAGAAATAATGCTATCAGCTGATACAAAAATAATACAACGCCATCAGCTGATACAGAAAAAAAATAAAAAAAACGCCGGACTCAAATTAAGAGCTCCGGCGTTTTGACTAAAAAATCAAACAAACAATCAAATCTTCAGAACTATATAAAAATCTCTCTGTGAAGTACGATGCAAAATTAGCAGCTGATGGCAAACTTGACAATACCCACAAATAAGTAATTTGGAAGGCAGATAATACCTTATAATAGGTATAATGAAAAAAATAGGCACAAAAATTGCAAAACGGATAGTGATATCTGCAAATTTTTGTATATTTGCAGATTGATAATAAGCAATTGCATGCACTGAAAAAGGAAAACAATGAAGAGGTTACTGCCACTTATATTATTGATATTATTGAGCTTGGAGAGCAATATGTCTCTGGGCCGCACGCTCGACGAGATACGCCGCAGCGGTGTGGTAAAGGTAGCTTTTACCCAGAGCGGAATGCAGACTGTCAACTACTTCTTTGCCAAGGAGTTTGCCCAGTTTCTGAACTGTGAGCTCGAGATTGTGCCCATCACCTGGAACGAGATTTTCTCACAAAACGGCACCGTGCCGGCCGACTACATAACCAACGATTCGGTATACTACACCCCCGACGCCCTCAAGAAGGCCGACTTTATCTGCGGAACCACATACATGTATCCGTGGAGAGAGAAATTCTACGATTTCGCCGGCATAATGCAGGTATCGGACCTCCTGATTATCAGCAAGGTAAGGCAACGGCACAGCGCGATAAACAACCTCTTTGTGCCGGAGATGCTCAGGCCCAAGAGCCACAAGCTGAATGTGAAAAACTACAAGGACCTGAAGGGACTGAGGATAGCCCTGATGGAAAACTCGTCTTACGAGAAAAACATCGACACCATAAACCAGCTGATAGGCGGAGGCATAGAGATAGTGAAGACCCGCAGCGAGGAGGAATCGCAGGAACTGGCCAGAATGGGCGAGGTAGACGGCTTTGTAACAGTATCTTACGTGGGCCTGCAGTTCGTGAAGGAAAACTCTCAGAAATTTAAGCTGGCATTCCCGATAGGCAAGCCCGACAATGTGGCCTGGGCCGTGGAGAAGGGCAACAACAGCCTGAAACTGGAGATCGACAATTTCTTCCACACGATAAAGGGAACCGGAAAACTGGATATGCTGTTCTCGGAGAAATTCGGCTTCAACTATGCATCGTACAGCAAGATAATAGACTCGTATTCAAAGATATCGGTAAACAACGAGGGCCGTTTCCGCGATATGGACGAGATAATGGAATCGGGCAAGCTGATAGTGGCTCTGCGCGACCGTGACCTCGTATACCACAAATCGGGACAGAAACAGCTGAACCACTACCTGGCCGGCGAGCTGGCCAAATACCTGGGCCTGGACCTCGAGATTCAGATAGTGCCGAGCCTCTCCTCGTACTTCTACGACAGCCACGGCAACATAGTGAAGGACAGTGCCTACACTCCCGAGAGATTCAACCACATAGACATTGCGTGCGACCTCCTGTCGCCCGTGGACTGGCGTAACAACAAGATCGACATCCTGGAGGTGATGCCTACCGCCAATGTGGTGATAGCCCGCAAGGATGTGGACATCAAGTCGATAAACGACCTGAGCAAATACCGCGGCGTTACATCCAAGGGATCCATCTACGAGGAGGACCTCATCGACAACAACCTCACCAACTACTATTACAAGGAGGCCAACGAGTTTTTCACCGAGATAATGAAGGGCCGCGCCGACTACACAATCACCAACTTCGACATCTACTCGCTGCCGCAGTATCCCGAGCTTGAGGCCAAGTTCGTAATAGGCGACATATACACGGTAGGCTGGGGAATCATGAAAAACCAGCCCAAGCTGCGCCAGAAAATCCTCGAGTTCATGGAATGGAGCAAGACCAGCGAGACCCTGAACGACGCTTTCAGGGAGCAGGCCGGCATTCCGTACAATGCGGCCCAGAACCACCTGCAGGCGCTCTATCAGACATATCAGACAGGATACTTCCCGTTTGTATTCTACGGCAGCGACCAGGGACTTCCACAGGAGGACGTACGCTGCATATATCAGGACAGGGAAGGCTATATCTGGATAGGCACTCATAGCGGCGCCACCAAGTTCAACGGAAGGTCGATGGAGCAGATAAGCGACGCCCAGGGCCTGTGCAACAACATAGTATTTGATATCTCGCAGGATTCGAAGGGCAGAATCTATTTTGCCACCCTGAACGGCGTATCGTGCCTGGACGACGGCAAGTTCGAAAACTATTTCGCCAATGTGCCGCTCAAGCACATCTTCATCGACGGAGAGGACAACATCTACCTCTACGGCGACAAGGGACTCTATTTCCTGAGCGACAACCACAAGCAGCAGACCTGCCTGAACAAGAAGGTGGAGAATATGCCTACCATCATCAACTCCATGTCGCAGCTTAAATCGGGCAGATGCACATATCTGGCCACTCCCGAGGGATTCTACACCCTCGACAGGGACGGCCACAAGCTCACCAAGCTCTGCGGCAAAAACTGCACAAGCGTATTCGTGGATTACGACGGCAAGATATGGATGGCCGCCAGCGACGGCATCTACACCGGAAACCACTCGCAGTTTACCCGCGGAAATATCGACAGCCTCCGCATCAACAACGATGTATCCATCAGCAACTCGCGCATCCACACCATCAAGCAGAACAGGGATATGTCGATAATGCTGATATCGGATTTTGAGGCTTATCAGATATTCTCCACCAAGCAGAGCGCCATCAAATACGACCAGAGCATTGGCCTCAAGAACCTGAAGCTCCTCTCCTTCTTCGAGGACAAGGAAGACAATTTCTGGTTCGGTTTCAGCGGAGGCATACAGAAACTCACCAACAGATCGCTCCGCAATCTGTATCCCGAGATAATAGACAGCTACCTCAACAACATAGAGGAAGACTGCATGGGCCGCATCTGGATGGCGTTCAACAACAAGATATACTACTATCAGCACAAGCTGGTGGATTTTACGCCCAACCTGGACGGCAACAGGGTTCCGTACGTGGTAACATCCATGCCCAACGGCGACATCTTTATAGCCGACAGCTACGGCTGGTACATATACGATGGCAAAAACCTGAGCCGCAAGCACGAGATGAAATTCTCCGACAGGATCTACAACCTGAAGAGCGCCTTTGCATCTCCCACTGGCGATATATTCCTGCTGAGCGGAGTAGAGGGCGTGGTATACAGGATAGCAAGTTTCGACAGCCAGCCGATACCGATAGTCAACGAGTACACATCGTTTGTAAGCCAGCTCGAAAACTTCAACGACATGATAGTGGGCGGCAACAACACCAGCCTCATCAAGTACAACGGCACCACATTCGAGGAGATATGCACCACGCCATCAGCTGTACTGGGCCTGCGCAACATAGACGGCAAGCTCTGGGTGGGCATGGAGGACGGACTGGGCATCTATACAGCTGATGGCAGGTTCCGCAAGATAAACATCCCGACACTGCCGCAGGGCTCCATAAACTCTATACAGCAGAGCCGCGACAAAGAGCACCTCTGGCTGGGCACCAACATGGGATTCTGCTATTACGACATCCTGAACAACAGCGTGGAATTCAATGTATACTCCAACGACGGACTGCCGGGCAACGAGATAGTAACCAACGGCCTTCTGCTCAACAACAAGGGCGTGCTGTACATAGCCACATACCATGGAGTATCGGTATACGACATCAGGAAAGACAAATCGGAGAAATTTGTGCCCGACTGCCGTATAGAGAATCTCTACCTGAACGGAACCAAGATCTCACAGCAGCGCCACGAGTTCAAGGCCAGCGAAAACAACTTCACATTCGAGCTTGCCGGTCTTTCGTTCAAGGACGAGGAGGCCATCACATACGAGTTTTTCATGAAGGGTCTCGACAACGACTATGTGGCATCGTACGGCAAGAAACACGAGGCCACATATCAGAACATGCCCGCCGGAAAATACGAGTTTGTATACCGCGCCAAGAGCAAGGACGGAATCTGGAGCGACTCGCAGTCGTATCAGTTCATTATCCGCAAGCCGTTCTACGCCACATGGTGGTTTATACTGCTCACGGTATTCGGCACCATAGGATTCATAATAGCCCTCTTCAAGGCCAGGGAGGCACGCCTGCGCCAGCGCAAGGAGCACCTGGATCTGATGGTGAGGGAGCGCACATGCGAGATCCAGAAGCAAAAAGAGGACATCGAGCTCAAGAACGAGGAGCTTGAGGCCCAGCGTGAGGAAATCATGGTGCAGCGAAACATAGCCACCAAGCAGCGCGACGAGATAGCACAGCGCGAGAAGGAGATCATGGACTCGATATACTACGCCAAGAGAATACAATCGGCCATAATGCCTACCGCCAACTCCATAAACAACGTATTGCCCGAAAACTTCATACTCTTCCGCCCAAGAGACATAGTATCAGGCGATTTCTACTACTTCAAGCACATGGACCGCTACGCCGTAATAGTGGCTGCCGACTGCACGGGCCACGGTGTGCCGGGCGCATTCATGAGCATGCTGGGCAGCGCCTACATCAACGAGATAGTGGTAAACAATCAGAAAAACCTGAACTCGGGACGCATACTCGACCAGCTTAGGCAGCTGATAATAGAATCGCTGAAACAGACCGGCCGCGTAGACGAGGCCAAGGACGGTATGGACATGGCCCTCTGCGTACTGGATACCGAGACAAGGCACATGCAGTTTTCCGGAGCATTCAACCCCATGCTCGTGGTGCGCGGAGGCGAGCTGATAGAATACCGCGCCGACCGAATGCCTATAGGAATACACGACAATGTGAATGTAAACTTCACCACATACGATGTAGATATGCAGAAAGACGATGTGGTATACATCTTCTCTGACGGATACGCATCGCAGTTTGGCGGCAAGTACGGACGCAAGATCATGAGCAGCCGTTTCCAGAAGATACTTCTCGACATATCCACCCTTCCGCTTAAGGAACAGGGCAAGGTGCTCAACGAGAAGATAGAAAACTGGATGGGCGTAGATTACGACCAGGTGGACGACATCCTCGTAATGGGATTCAAGATTCAGTAGTATCCCCCAGTATAGATAATGTCTCCGACATCATCATATACTGGGGGTTATAGATACTTTGTCCCCGTCGGGGACCCTTTCTTACTACATATAGATGCACTATACTGTCCCCGAGAGGGGACAAAGCATCAATAACCCCCAGTACATAATTGGACGAAGTCCAATTTTTACTGGGGGTTAGTAGTAGTAGTAGTAGTACATTCTGGAGAGTATATACCCCAAAGCTCTACTTACTAGCAAACAGCTGTCGTTTCAGCAGATCATTCTCGTCGCGGTTCATCACGCAGACATACTTGATAAAGGTATTCATGCCTTTCGACT
>JAZUEG010000342.1:0-2216 GCA_045640025.1 Bacteroidales bacterium | reverse complement strand
CCACTGTGTATCCGCTCACAATGTTTTTCCGTGTGCTGATAGCAGAATTGATGGTGCTCCTCTTCGTGTAACCGAAAATTGAGATGCGCCCAAGCGCGTATTATAAATAATCTAAAGCGGATTTTCGCAAATTAATTTGTGAAAATCCGCTTTATTTTTTATATCTTTGCATTGATTAATAGAATTTGCAATTCGTAATTCATAATTCGTAATTAGTATGAAACCAACAATCATAGCCGGACCTTGTGTAATAGAATCAGCCGACTGCCTGGAGGAGGAGGCCCGCGAGATAGTCCGCATCAATCAGAAATACGGCCTCGACATCATCTTCAAATCGTCGTTCGACAAGGCCAACCGCACATCCATCCATTCGTTCCGCGGTCCGGGCATGGAGAAAGGCCTCACCATGCTCAGCGACATCCGCGATAAATTCGGCCTCAGGCTCCTCACCGATATCCACGAGAGCTATCAGGCCAAGCCCGCCGGCGAGGTTGTGGATGTATTGCAGATACCGGCATTTCTCTGCCGTCAGACCGATTTGTTGGTTTCGGCAGCTAATACAGGTAAAATTGTAAACATCAAGAAGGCCCAGTTTCTCAGCGGTCTCGACATGGAATTTCCTGTACAGAAAGTACGCGAATCCGGCAACAACAATGTATGGCTCACCGAGCGCGGCAACATCTACGGCTACAACAATCTTGCTGTAGATTTCCGCAATATAGCTGATATGAAGCGTTTTACCGACACCGTAATCATGGACTGCACACATTCGGTTCAGCGACCTGGCGCGGCAGGAGGCAAGACCGGCGGCAACAGAGAGTTTGTCCCTGCAATGGCATTAGCTGCCAAAGCCTTCGGCGCCACAGGATATTTCTTCGAGATCCATCCCGACCCCGAGAAAGCCCTGAGCGACGGAACAAATATGCTCTATTTGAAGGATTTTGAGGCGGTGGTGGCTTCGCTTTTATAATTCGTAACTCGTAATCGCATTCGTAATTCGTAATTCGTAACTCGTAATTAATAAAAATGAGTCTGATAACAGATATAGGAATTAAGTGTCTTCGTGACGAGGCTGATGCGCTTTTGGGAATTATTCCGAACATCGGCGCCGACTTCGAGAGGGCTGTCCACATCATATACAACTGCAAGGGAAAATTTGTGGTGACAGGTGTCGGCAAGAGCGGACACGTGGGCGAGAAGATAGCCGCAACAATGGCAAGCCTCGGCACGCCGTCGTTTTTCGTGAATCCGCTCGACGCTTTTCACGGCGACCTCGGTATGTTTGAATCCAATGACGTGGTGCTTGCGATTTCCTACAGTGGAAATACCGACGAGCTCCTCAGACTGATTCCGTTCCTTATCGACAGGAATATTCCCGTTATCAGCATGACGGGAAACTCTGACTCGCTATTAGCTCAATACTCCGATTGCAACCTCAATGTGGCCGTGGCCCGCGAGGCCGATCCGCTGAACCTTGCGCCTACATCGAGCACCACGGCTCAGATGGCGATGGGCGATGCTCTGGCCATTGCATTAGCCAAGGTACGCAATTTCAAGGAGACAGATTTTGCCAAATTCCATCCCGGCGGAACTCTCGGCAAACGTCTGCTGGCCCGCGTAAAGGATTACATGATAACCACGAATTTGCCTGTAGTACACATCGAAAACAAGGTGAGCGATACCATTATCGAGATCAGCAAAAACAAGATGGGAATTGCCGTGGTTTTGGATGGAAGCAGGATTATAGGAGTGGTGACTGATGGCGATGTACGCCGTGCCATGCAGTACAAGCAGGACGAGTTTTTCCAGCTCTCGGTAAAAGACATTATGAGCACCAATCCCAAGATTATCAGCTACATGGCCAAACTCTCTCAAGCCGGCGACCTGATGCGCAAGCACAATATCCATTCGCTGATAGTGGAGAACGAGAGCCATGAGTTTGTGGGTATAATTGATTCATTTACTTGCAGTTAATAATTACGAATTACGAATTACGAAATCCGAATTGCTCTACTTGTGTTTTTCAATTCATGAATTCGTAATTCGTAATTCGGATTTCGTAATTAATAAAAATATGAAGACTGTAGCCTTTGTTCCCATGCGCCTCAACAGCAAGCGCGTAGTGGGTAAGAATATGAAACTTCTTGGCGGTAAGCCGCTGATGTCGTATATTTTGGAGACTCTCGCAGATGTAAAGTCCATCGACGAGGTGTATG
>JAZUEG010000341.1:0-7174 GCA_045640025.1 Bacteroidales bacterium | reverse complement strand
CGGTGGTCGGGCAGCGCCATGGTGGCCTTGTCGGCCATGCAGCGGAAGAGCTCGTGGGGTATGTCCATGAGATTGTGTCTGTTGGGCACTCCGGCAAATATCTCTATGAGCATCATGCCCACGGAGTATATGTCGCTGCGCTGGTCTACGAGGGTGGCGCGCGTCATCAGCTCAGGGGCGGCGTATCTCGGTGTGCCGGCCTTGGCCAGATTGTCTACGAGCGAATCGGCGGCGGCCAGGCCGAAGTCTATTATCTTTACATTGTTGCCCTTGTATGTGAGCATTATGTTGTCGGGCTTGAGGTCGCGGTGGAATATCTGCCTCTCGTGCATGTACTTGAGGGCGCCCAGCAGCTGTATGAGTATCCTGCGGATGAGCTCGGGGTCGGTATTGTGCTCGCGGTGTATGAAATCGGCGAGGGTGCGGCCTTCCACGTGCTCCATGTAGTAGAACGGGCCGTCGGAGTCTTCGCCACGTCCGTAAAACCGCACTATGCCGGGGTGGTCGAGTGCGTATCCGCTCTCAAACTCCTTGCAGAAGAGGTCCACGTATGAGGGGTTGCTGCGGTACTTGGACTTGATGCGCTTGATGATTACCTTGCGCCGTCCGTCGATGATGGCGCTGTACACATCCGACATGGCTCCCGATACATCGAGTATCCTGATATCGGAGAAGCTGGGCTGTCCGGCCGGCGGTGGCGTCACGGGGGATGGTGCGCCGCCGTCCTGCACGAATCCCGATGATGAGTCGTCGGTCTGGAAACCCGAGGCCAGATTGCTCCCCTCCTGCCCCGGCGCTGTCATGAATCCCGATCCGGCGCTGTCGGGATAGTCGGTGTTGGATGCGCCGGTGGCGAATTTCAGCTCCAGCTCGGCGTTCTTGATGAGCATCACGAGCTGTCCGGCGTTGATGCCCATGCCGGCCGCTTTTTTCATCAGCTGGGCGCGGTTGGCCTCGGTCATGCCGGAGCGGACGTATTTTTCAATATCCAGTTTCAGATTATCGAAATCAGTCATGATGGGTAGGTAGGTTAGGTTGGTGTATTATTTCTCGAGTGTAAAGTTGTCGCTGATGCCCTTGTAGTCGTCGATGAAGAAATCGACTGTGTATGTGCCTGGCTCCAGCACCACGTGCGACTTGTTCCACTCTATCTGCGACCTGGCGCTCTTGCCGGTGTAGTTGACGAACGACTTGAGGGTGTATGCTATGCTGCGGCCCTCATACTGGAATTCGCCGTGGGGATCGAGCACTCTGCCCGTGGGGTCCAGTATCCTGAAGTATACGGGAATGCTTCCCTGGCGGGCCTGCATATTGGCCTCCAGGATAAATGACAGCTGAAGGCTCTGTATCTTCTTGGCCTTGCGCTCCTTGGGCGGCACCACCTTTACCACGCCGCGTACTCTCTTGGATTCGGCTGTGGCCTCTTCCACTTTCTCGGCCATCTGCACATTCTCTATCTCGAGGGTCTCCACCTTGCGGCCGAGGTCCTTGACCTCCACCTTGAGAGACTCCACCTCGTGCTTGGTTTCGGCGAGGTCGTTCTGGTTGGCCTCCAGATTGGTGTACATCAGCTTTATGAGATTGTCCATGGATGGGTTCTTGATGCCCTGGGCCTCCATCTGCTCGGCCAGCTCCTTGTTTTGCGATACGAGGCCCTGCATCTGCTTGATGTATTTCTGGAGCTCGGCGCCCTCGTTGCCCGAGAACGGGCCCTTGCGCTTGATGATGAGCTTCAGCGAGTCGATGGCGCGCTTGTACATGTTTATGGAGTCCTGTATGTTGCCGAAACGGCTCAGGTGCTCGTCGTAGCTGGCCAGCAGTGCCGACTTGATGCTGTCGCGCGAGATGTACTCATCTAGCATCAGGCGTATGCTGTCGCACTCGGAGCATCCCGACTGCGGCTGCTCGCGCATGCACGACGGCATTGATGCCGATGCCGCAATTATCATTATCATTGCAGCTAATAGCGATAAAATGTCTCTCTTCATTTTCTGGTAAAAAATCTACTTTTAGTAAAAAAAACAAACCTTTTGAATAAGTATCAGAGCTGCAGGAGCTCCAGCTTGCCCGAATCTGGCTTTAGCACCAGCTTGCCTGATATCGTGCGCTCCATAGTGCCCTTGTCGATGGGCACCTTGCGTGTGATCTGCTCGTTGGCTCCGAAATCGAATGTGCGCTTGCCGAGGTCGAATGTTCCATGCGCGCCCACTGCCACCGGCACAAAATCTATCTTGACATCGAACACCACTGAGCAGATGCCCGGGGTGGTCTCCTCGGCGCTCTTGATGGTGATGAGCACCGACTTGCCGTCGTAATTGCCGGAGAATATGCGTGTGAGGTCGCCAGCTGATACCGGCATGTTGCGCAGCGATGTGGGAGCCTCGTTGGCTATATTGTCGCCGTCGCTGTCGAAATTGATGGTGACGAACACGAACAGCGACATGGCCGCTATTACGAGCACAGCCAGCACCAGGTGGTACCATTTGGGCTGGAATCCGATGTCGGAGGCCTCTATGCCCAGCCTCTTGCCCACCATGCTGTTGAACTCGCCCGGTGGCACGCCCATGTCCTGGGCCCTGGCCTTGAGTTTCTGTATATCGGAATCGCTTATTCCGCCCGACCTTATGCACGAATCTATCTGCCGCTTGAGGTCATCTATATTATCTTCCATATATTTAGGGTATCGTATTTGTTGCGTTAATATTCTCAAAATACAAAAATAGGGAAAATTTTTGGATGTTACCTAATTTTTTGTCGAAATAAAAACAAAAAAATCTGTTAAAATATTTTCTGCTGTGCATAATTATTAGCAAATTTGCATCCGTAATAAAACCAACATTAAAATCAATTATAATTATGACAGAAGAAGAATTGGACAACCAGGAGATCCAGATTGTAACCCTCCAGGACGAGGACGGTCAGGATCAGGATTTCGAGATAATCGACGAGATGGAATACGAGGGCGCCAAGTATTATGCCCTGCTCCCCTACTACGACAAGGTGGAGGACCTCGACAGCAAGAGCGAGGACGAGGACACCGAGATCCTTGTGATGCGCGGCGGCATGGACGGCGACGACGAGGTTTTTGAGACTATCGACGACGACGATCTCTTCGAGAAGGTGACAGCCATTTTCGACGCAAGGCTCGACGAGGCCGAGGCCCAGTACGGCGACGGCGATGAGCCTGCCGAGGAGATGTAGCGCCAGGCAGTATCTCACGACATTAGCTGCTATGAGAAAAACACGACATTAGCTGCACTGAACACTAAAAACGGAAAAGCCCCGGGCTGACTGCATCAGTCCGGGGCTTTTTGTATGCATACACGCGTAGATACAAAATAAGAAAGCGCCACTGCAGCCTTGCGGCTGAAGTGACGCTTTTCTTATTTATCAGGGATTTGCGAATTCTTACCTGAGCAATGTTACATTGCCTACCTGCTTGAAGAGCTTGCCGTTCTCGAATGTGCATCTTGCCTTGAATACGTATACATCCTGCTTGCAGAGCTCGCCTCTGTAGTATCCGTCCCATCCGATGTCAGGATCGTTGGATTCGTAAATCTTCTCGCCGTAGCGGTTGAAGATCTCGAGGATGTATGTGCCCTTCTTGACTCCGTTGCGTGGGTAAGGCAGGAAGACGTAGTTGTGGAGTCTGTCCTCGATACCGCCGTTAGGTCCTGAAGGATCGGGTCTGAATGCGTTCGGGAATCTGAGCATTCCCTCGGGCTCTACTCTTACGTGTACCTCGGCACTTGTGGCAGAACAGCTGTGGTCTGTGGTACCGGTGAGTGTTACGTAGTAGTCGCCAGCCTTCTCGTAGTAGTGGATTGGCTCGAATGCTGGGACCTCGCGCTCGTCGTCGGTGCCGTCGCCGAAGTCCCAATGCCATGTAACAGCTCCCTCTGAGAGGTTGTCGGTGAACAATGGGATGTTAGGCAGTCTTACGGTGTCGGGGTGAGATGTGAATGCTACTGTTGGCGATGGGTAAACCATCACAGTATCTGTTCTCATGTATTTCTCGCCCACTACACCAGGACCGTAAGCGTACTGGTAGAGGAAGTAGCGTCCAGGCTTCTCGAAGAGGTGTGTGGCCGGTGTGCCAGACTTGTAGGTCTCGTGTGACGGGAGCACTGCTGTATCTGATACGCAGTAGATGTCCCATCTTACAGAGTCGGCGTACTTAACCTTCTCGAGCATCTCGTGGAGCATAGGCTCACAACCCTCGTAGTATGTAGACTTCATCTCGCGGATAGGAGGTGAAGGCAGGATTGTGATTACCTGAGTATCGCTTGATGCACAGTGGCGGTTCTTGACCTCGAGTGCGATCTTGTATACGCCGTATGTGGCGTACTCGTGTACGAGGGTGTTCTGGTACTGAGAGTTGTTCTCCCAGACAGATCCGCCGCCGTCGCCGTAGTCGAATGTGTACCTTGTGTTGTCGTCGTCGATCTTGGCGGCGTTGAGGTTCACATTGGTGCTTGGCTGGGTCTGGAGCTTAGGATGAGCGTTCAGCACGGCCTTTGGCACGGCGTATACTGTGATATCAGCTGAGTCGGTATTGTAGCATGTCTTGCCTCCAGGAATCTTGAGACCCGTGGTGAGCCAGATTGGAACAATACTGTCGTAAGCCTGGTCGTTGTAGAACGTCTTGGAAATGATGCTGTCGTGATCGTCGGTATCGAACGAAGTGATATTTCCAAAGTTCCAACGGTAGAATACCGAACCTGTGGTGTCGTCGTTCACTGTCATATTTGCGAACTGTGCGGTGAATGGTGTACATCCTGCGGCAGAGCGTGGTATGATGGTGAATACCGGATCAGGTGCGATGTAGTAAGTAACCTTGACTGTATCCTGGCCGTAACATGTGAGCGATGCCCTGTCGTTGGTGAAGAGGTCGGTCTTCTGGAACTTGACATGCCATACAATCTCGTTGGTCATAGGCTGGATAGAGTCGATTCTTGTATTCTGCGAGCTTGGCGAGTAGTAGTGGAGACCACCTACTGGAGTATCCCAGTATCCCGACCAGTCTTCGGCAGTGATGAGCGAGTTGTTGAGCGGACCTGAACCCTTGAGCTCAGACTCTGGCTCGCAGAGGTGCTGATCCTTTCCGGCATCCACATCGAACTTGTAGCTGTAGATTACTACCGAGTCGATAGCGGTGAAACCGTTCTTCTGAACATTCCAGTAGAATACGTTTCTGCCGTGGGCAAGACCCTTAACCCAGGTCTTAGGATCGGAGTGGTTCTCGATACCGCCGCCGTCTGGGCCGCCGGCACCATTCTGAGATGATGTCCAGTAAGCAACAGCGTTCTCAACCTTCTGAGCATTGAGCTGAACAGAATCCTCACAGATTGATCTGTCGGGACCTGCCTCCACATCGAATGCGCTGTAGTATACGGTAACGATTCCAGAAGCCTTACACTTAGGTATTGTATCCACCTCGCCGGTGGTGATGCCCTTGAGTGTGGCGGTGTACTGGATAACGTTGATACCCTGGCTGAGGCCTGTAACGGTGGTGGTAGGCTGATCCTTAGGCTCAGGCTTGCCGCTACCGAATACTGCGTTCCACTCGCCGGTGTAGTAAGGAGTCTCCTTGGCCGAGAGCTCGATGCTCTTGTCCTCGGTTACCTTCTCGTTGTCCACTGTGTTCTTATCGGCATCCACTGTGAAGTGGTAGCAGTAGATAAGAACTGTAGACTCGTCGGAACATCCTGTAACTGTATCCTTGACAGCCCAAGTGAATGCGTTGGTGTATCCGGCGCCGTCGTCGCTGTAGTAGAGGCCAGTTACTCTTGTGTTGTTCTTGGCAGGATTCTCGAACTTAGGACCGTTTTCAGGAACCTGGATGCCCTGAGCCGACTTGGTGCCTACTGTCCACCAGCCTACCTGGTTTTCGGCAAGAGGCTGACCTGCCAGAGTGTAGAATGTATCACATGTAGGCTGGCTGTAGCCAGCTGATACGCGGATGGCCCTGTTGTTGAGGATTACATCCTTGTATGTCTTACAGTTGATATCGCCATTAGTAACAGTCCAGCGGATGATGTTCTCACCGGCGGCAAGACTGTCTACCATAGTGATCTGAGCAGTGCTGTTGTCGAATCTACCAGCGCCGTTAGGAACGCTCCAGACACCGGTACCGGAAGTCTGGCGAGCCTCGAGGTTGGTTCTGTCGCTACATACCACCTTGTCGCCCGAAGCGATTGTGATATCTACGTGAGCGTTGGTAACCTGAACCTCGGCGGTGGCAGTACAGTGGTTGAGCTCTACTGTCCATGTGAGGGTCTGTGGAACACTTGGTCTGAGGCCGTAAACCTCGGTCCTGTAGTTGTTAGGATCGGTAAACTTACCGCCCGACCATGTGTACTTGGCCTTGGCACCGTGGTATGTACCTCTAAGGGCGGCGATAGTATCGCAAACCTCGAAGTTGATACCGGCATCGGTGGTGAAGTGGTTGTTGTTGACTACCAGGTTAGAGGTAGCTGAACACTGGTGAACCTTGCCGTCAGGATCGGTCCACTCCTTAGACTTCACATTCCAGCTGATGGTGTTGGCACCCTGCTGGATGTTGGTAACAGTAGTAACGTTCTTGTCGAGATCGGCAATATCGAGAACGCCGTTTACATAGCTCCAGTAGCCGTAGCCGTCAGATGGAGGAGTATTAGCGCTGATAGTAGCCACCTCGTTGTCGTCGCAGACAACTACCTCGTCGCATACAACAGACTTAACCGAGAGGTTGTAGAGGTTTACAGCGGCGGTGTTCTCACAGCCCTCCTTCTCGATGTGCCATACAGCCTCGCTGTATCCAGGTACCGAGAGATACATCACGGTAACAGGGTTGGCGGTATCGGAGAATGAGGCATTCTGCGGACCTGTCCAGTATCCGCGGGCACCGGCCACAGGCACATTACCGATAATGGTAGCCTCGCCGCCGCAGACTGGGTTAGGAGCCGTCATGCTGGCCATAGCTGTGTACTTATTGTTGATAACGATAAGCGGAGCAGTAGCCTCACAGTTGTTGGACTTCTTGATATGCCACTTGAGGTTGTGGATACCAGGAGTAACATCGTAGATCCTGATGTTCTCGTTGGTGGTAACATCATTCTCGAAGTGGATATCCTTGGAAGTAGTAGTCCACCATCCGTAGCCGTCGGGACCGGCAGGAGCACCGGAGATTACA
>JAZUEG010000340.1:0-13537 GCA_045640025.1 Bacteroidales bacterium | reverse complement strand
CGGCGGAAATACTCGTGACGTGTGTACGAGAGGAAGCTGCGGCTGTCGGTCAACATTCCCACCATCTGGCTAAGAAGGCCGTGGTTGCTGAGGCAGTTGAGCTGCTTCTCGATGCCGTCTTTCTGATCGAGGAACCACCATGCCGATCCCCACTGCATCTTGCCGGCCACGCTGCCATCCTGGAAGTTGGCAATCATGGTTGCGAAAACCTCGTTGTCGGCGGGGTTGATGTTGTAGAGGATTGTCTTGGCCAGCTGATTGGTGCTGTCGAGCTTGTTGAGGAACTTGTTGGCACTCTGAGCCTGGCTGAAGTCGCCGATTGAGTCGAATCCGGTGTCAGGTCCAAGAGTTGTAAGAAGGCGTGTGTTGTTGTTCCTGACAGGACCGGCGTGGAACTGCTGAGCCCAGCCAAGCTTGTTGACCTGGATTGCAAATCTGTAGAGACATGCCGACTGGAACTTCAAGAGTTCCTCTGCTGTAAGCTGCTTGCCCGAGCGTACCTTCTGGAAGATTGCCTCAATCTCGGCGTCAGTGTAGTCCTCGGCGTAGAGATAGTCGAGACCGAAGTCAGCGAGACGGCAGCCTACATTGTGGAAATGCTGTATTCTGTTGTCGAGAGCCTCAAAGAGCTTCTCGAACGAGTTGATCTCAACATTTGCGGCGGCGGAGAGCTTGTCGATGTAGGCGTTGTAGGCCACAGGATCCTGAGCGAGCGATGCCTTGTCGGGTCTCCATGTTGGGAGAACCTTGAATGGGCAGGCGCTGTTCTTTATCTGAACGTGATACTCAAGCGAGTCGATAGGATCGTCGGTGGTGCAGACAGTCTCCACGTTCATCTTCTTCAGGAGACCCCATACGCGGAAATCCTCCTGCTGAAGGAGTTCGGCTGTCTTATTATATATGGCGTCGGCAGATTCTGGATTCAGGAGATCGTCGATGCCGAAATAGCGGAGCAGCTCGAGGTGAGTCCAGTGGTAGAGAGGGTTGCGGACAGCGTTTGGCACTGTCTGAGCCCAGGCCATGAACTTCTCCTTGTCGGAGCCGTTGCCGGTGATGAACTTCTCGTTGATGCCGTTGGCGCGCATGGCTCTCCACTTGTAATGGTCGCCATAGAGCCAAACCTGGGTTATGTTGTCAAACTTCTTGTTCTCAGCTATCTGCTGAGGAATCAAGTGTGAATGGTAGTCGATAATTGGCTGATTCTTAGAGAACTCATGATAGAGGGTCTGTGCGGCCTCTGTCTTGAGAAGAAAATTGTCTGTGATAAAAGTTTTCATATTTTTAATTACGAATTACGAATTACGAAATCCGAATTACTCTTCAATTAACGTTAGTTCAACGAAAAACTCCTTACGCCTACGGCGAAGTTTCTTTTACAAAAATTTACAAAAATTAGCCAAAAATTTTTCAAAAATTACTATACATAGAAAATTTTTGATTAATTTTTGATCAATTTTGGATAATTTTTGTTCCTCAAATAACGCCGTAGGCAAATTATTGATTCGTCGAAATCGTGTTAATTACGAATTACGAAATCCGAATTAGCTTTCCTGATGGGCGCAATTCGTAATTCGTAATTCGGATTTCGTAATTAATTAATCTTCAATCTTCTTATATACTGGAACGAGTCCCTTCATGCAGAGCCATGCTGCGAGGTATGCCACGCCGCAGATGCAGAATACTATGAAGTAAGCGGCAGGCTTGCCCTCAAATCCCATGAACTGCATTGCAGAGCCCTGCTCCTCGGCATACTGGAAAAACATTCCTGAACCCTTGTTGATGAGGAACGAGCTGATACCGCCCGCCATGGTTCCTATGCCCACGATGGTGGCTACGGCCTTCTTTGGGAACATATCACCGATGGTGCTGTAGAGGTTGGCGCTCCATGCCTGGTGACCAGCGCCCACAAGACCGATGATGATGGCAGGCAGCCAAGCCGAGATGCTTCCCGATGGCTGGGCCAGAAGTCCCACGATAGGAATAAAGGCGATAAGGAGCATAGCCTTCATACGGCCCGAATAAGTCTCCATTCCCTTCTTTTCCACAAAATAGTTAGGCAGCTTGCAGAGTAGAATGGAAAGTCCTGTCACTATTAAATAAAGTGTCATGATGAGGAGCATACCTGTTCCCGACGAAGCCTTGTATCCGTAAACATCCTGGAAATATCCCGGAGCCCAGAATAGCATGAACCACCAAACGCCGTCGGTGAAGAACTTGCCGGCGCAGAAACTCCATGTCTGCTTGTAGGTGAAGCACTTGAGGAAGCTGATAGGTTTATCGACATTAGCTGCACTGCCATTAGCTGGCTCGGCCTCATCGTCCTGACGGATGTAGGCAAGCTCGGCCTCGTTTACGTGCTTTGAGTTCTCAGGCTTCTCGTACCACTTAACGAAGAATCCCATCCAGATGAATCCGAGGGCACCTATGATGATGAACGATGCCTCCCATCCGAATGCCTTGGCCAAAGGTGGTATCAGCAATGGAGCCACGCAAGCGCCCACTGATGCGCCGGAATTGAAGAGCGATGTGGCAAAGGCGCGGTCCTTCTTGGGAAAATACTCTGCTGTTACCTTGATGGCAGCCGGGAAGTTTCCGCTCTCGCCCAGGCCGAGCAGTGCGCGGCAGGCCAGGAAGAGCCATACTCCGGTGGATGCTATGGCAAGCGCGGCGGCAGATCCGGCCTCCACATTGCGCATGGCCTCCATGGATTCCAAGCCGTTGATATGCTGTGTGGCCACTCCGCAGATGGCGTGGAGACAGGCGGCGGCGCTCCAGAGACCTATGGCCCAGAGGTAGCCCTTCTTGGTGCCTATCCAATCCACAAACTTGCCCACAAAGAGGGTGCAGATGGCGTAGAATAATGAGAACCATGCTGTTATGGTACCGTAATCGTCGTCCGTCCAGTGGAAATCGGGATAGATGAACTCCTTGGCCGTAAGGCTCAGCACCTGACGGTCCAGATAGTTGACTGTGGTTGCAAAAAACAGCAGCGCACATATCGTCCATCTGAATTTTGACATTGTCTGTTGTGACATAATAATAAATTTAAGTGTAATTAATAAGTAATTGTAGTTGCGCAAGTATAGGAAAACATATCAGCTGATACAATAAATCAGTTGCTCTCGTCCTGCGATGCGTATGGTCCTATGGTAACTCCATAGAACTTGCTGAGCTTGCCGGCCGAGAGGTTCTTGAGCGGCTCCTGACCTACAAGAGTCTCGTATGAATCCTCCTCGTTGAACTTGTACTTGAATGTAAAGCCATCAGGCTGGCACTCTATGCGCAGGAACACCCTGCCGGCAAATCCGTCGCGGAGGAACTTGGTCTTAATATCCTCCTTGATGGTCTCGTCGTTGTCTACCACGGCCTTCTGAACCAAGAGCGCAGGAGTATCCTCCACGAGCGATACGCCAAACTGATAATTGTACTGGTCGGTAAGGAACATGGCAAAACCGGCAAAGTCAGCTGATGTGATAGGCATGAAATGCATCTCGAGATCGGCGCTGAAATACTGGTGCATCTGTCGGAAAGCCACAAAACCGGTATGGCGCTGAGAGCGGAGGTTGTTGCTGGCCAATGGCAGGATAAGACCCTCGCTTCCGTTTGGAATTACCGGCAACGAGGTTGGGGTACGCAGATGAGCCCACTGCGGAGGCAGTGTATCAGCTGCAAAATGCTCTACGTAAGTGAAATTGCCGTGAGGAATGTATGGCGCAAAAGGCTCGCCCTCCTTGTACTGAGCGCCAAACGGAGCCCTCACCTTGGAGGCCAGGCCCTCGCCGTTGCGTATGATGTATGGCCACTCGCCATCCCAGGTTACAGGATAGATGTATGTCTCGCGGCCCTGGTTGTGGTCGTT
Organism: Bacteroidales bacterium; assembly: GCA_045640025.1. GTDB lineage: Bacteria > Bacteroidota > Bacteroidia > Bacteroidales > UBA3824 > UBA3824. The sequence goes on along the minus strand of JAZUEG010000340.1, from coordinate 9,678 downwards.
GCTCTCCGAATAAGGCCTTACGCCCTGGAACACGGCCCACCACTCGCCATTATGAGCCTGCACCATGTCCATGTGGCCGGTGCTGGTAACAGCCTCGCTGCGGCCGGGCGACAGACGGCGCTGGGTAAGGATGGGGTTCTGGGAGTAATGCTCGTAAGGTCCCCAGATATTATCCGACTTGTATACGCAAGTGGCAAAACCATTGCCGAGGCTTCCGCCCTCCGATGCTATGAGGTAATAATTTCCGTTGGCCTTGTAGAGGTGCGGAGCCTCCAGCCACGACGGCTTTTTCTCGAGCTGGTCGCCGCCGGCCAGAATAATCTTGCGCTCGCCCCTGGTCTTCATGGTGTTTACATCAAACTCCTGAAGCCATAGCACCTTGTAGTCGTAATACAGAGGCTCGTAGTTGGGATTTCCCTGGTTCACGATATAGCACTTGCCGTCCTCATCAAAGAAGAAGCTCGGATGCACACCGCCCAGGCCAAACAGCCACTCAGGCGCGCTCCACTGGCCGGCAGGGTTCTTGGCGCTTATCACGAAATGTCCGCCGCCGCCCACCAGGGTTCCCGTAATATAGAAAGTGTCGTTGTGCTCATTGTATCTGATGGTGGGCGGGAAAATACCCTGCTCGGCCTTCAGCGATGTATTCAGCAGCTGCTGGTCCGACGACATGGCGTATCCCACCTGCTCCCAGTTTACGAGATCCTTGCTGTGCAGCACAGGTATTCCCGGGAAAAACGAGTAATTGGCAGTCACCATGTAATAGTCGTCGCCCTTGCGGCAGATACTCGCGTCGGAATACGAGCCCTGCAGCAGGGGATTGAAGATCTCGCCATCTCCAAGACGCGATTTCTCGAATATCGGGTCGTTACCGGTATAGGTAAAACTCTTGAAATAAGCCTGTCCGGGACTAAGCTTGATGTCCGAATTACAGCCTCCGAGCAGCAAAACGGAAGCCGCTAATAATGCTAACTTACTTTTCATGATAGTAAATGTTATAGTTCTCAAATTTGATTGATAAAAGTATATACTATTTTCAATATTGCCAAACAATAATATACTTTTCGTGTTTTTTTTGTTGTTTTGTGCAGCTGATGGCGTTATTTTCGTTTTCTTATCAGCTAATACAGTATATCAGCGTGGCTGTTCTATCAGGTGAACCTTGTTTTCGCCGGGGCTGAATAGGCATACCGTGTTGGTCTCCTTCTCCACATCGAAAATCAGGATGCCGTCGTATGGAAGGAACTCGTACTTATTCACCTCGTACTGAGTGCCGTTGCTCATGGTGCGGGTATACGAATTGCCAATGTACCAGCCTCCGCCCTTCTCGCCGCGCTGTATGGTGCGTATCCTCACCTCGCCGTCGTAAGGCAGCGATACCGACTCGTTGGTCTCATCAAAAAATATCAGCACCTTGCTGCTCTTGCCGGCCGTGCTGTGTATCACGCAGGCATAGTCGGCAATATTGTTGCCATTGTACTCGCCTGAGCACAGTCCGTTGTATTCCAACTCGTTGCCGTATTCGCCCTTGATGCGCCACTGCGATGTGGAGTTCTTGAAATACTTGTTTTCCACAAAATACTTCCACAGTATCTGCTTGTATGGAGTGGCCGTAAGCTCTATGGCCTCCTTGTTGGCAAACATCGAGTTTATCTGCTGGTATATCTTCCGCGATGCCACATGGCTCTTGGGCACGTATCCCTTGATGCCCCTGAGCGATACGGCCGATATCCATACAGTGCCATCAGCTGATATGGTTTCAGGCTTGTCGGACATTATCTTTACGGTTTCGCCGTAAGCGAGATTATCGAGACGGCGCGCACCCAGGCTGTCGGCGTCATATACGTAAGACTCTCCGGCCACCACGTGCATCTGGTCCTGCCTGTTGAATGCGAGAAGCGATATGGCCACCGCTATTATGAACACGGCCACCACAAACATCATCGACGCGTTTTTCAGGAATGCGGCGTGGCGCTCCTTGTCGGATGGCACGAGGTCAAACACCTGAGTGTCGCCCATGGGAGTCTTGCTTTCAGCCGCCTTGGGCGATATGGCCATGAGGTCGCGGCGCAGGGCGTTGCAGTCCTGGTAACGGTCGAGCGGGCGCTTGGCCGTGGCCTTGTAGATAATCTCCTCCATCTGCGGCGATATGCCGGCGTATATCGACGATGGCGGCGGCAGAGGGTCGTTTATTATCTTGTTGTAGATCTCGTATTCGGTGAGCTTGCTGCTGTAGGGGTGCTGGCCCGTAAGCATGTGGAAGAATGTGATGCCCAGCGAATAGATGTCGGTGCGGCGGTCCAGGGCCTGCCCCTTGACCTGCTGCGGACTCATGTATAGCGCCGTGCCCACCTTGGTGCCCGGCTGCGTGATGTGCGGTGCATTGATGTCGAGCATCTGCGCTATGCCGAAATCGAGCATCTTGATCTCGCCCTCGGGCGTTATCACAAAGTTGCCGGGCTTGATGTCGCGGTGGATTATGTTTCTGGTGTGCATGTATCCCACCGAATCGAGCATCTGCAGCATCAGCTTGATGGCCCGTGCCTCGGGGATGGGTCCGCTCTCGTTTTTTATGTACTCGTTCAGCGGTGTTCCCTTAATGATCTCCTCCACTATGAATGTGCCCTGCTCGCACTCTATGTAGTCGTAGAGTGCCACTATGTTGGGGTGTTTCAGCTTGGATAATGCCACGGCCTCGTTGCGCAGGCGCTCTTTTACACCCGGCTTCTGCTCGAGTATCGGGTTCAGCTGCTTGATGGCCACACGGCGCCCCAGGAGCATGTGCACACCCTCGTATACACTGCTCATTCCTCCCTCCGCTATCAGGGATTCCACCTTGTAGTTGCCCAGGCGCCGGCCTATTAATGTGTTGTTGCCCATATAGTAATTATTGTGGTATTATGAGTTTGCGTGCGGGCTCTATCAGGCTGTCGCACAGGTCGTTCACCTTGATTATCTTCTCCTTGGGTGTATTGTAGAGCATCTCAAGGGTGTTCAGGTTGTCGTAATATCTTGTGGTGATAATGGCCTTGACGGGTATGCACATTATATTGTGTCCGTTGTCGTTGGTGAATATGGCCTGGCCTCTCGCCATCCCATATACATCCAGCACAGAATCGGCGTTCAGCACTGTGTCGAGGTCGTATTTCACCAGAGTCTCGGCGTTGATGCCGCTGTCGGGCTGGGGCTGATCCTGCCTCTTGTTTTCGCGCAGATACAGCAGCACGCTCAGCACCACGCGGACTATTGCCGCTATGGCTATTGATAGCGGAGCGCGTCCGGGAGGCACTGAGCTCTCGGCGGTCTTGGGCACGGGACCCTGTCCGGTGGTCTCGGCGGTAATGGCCATATCGAAGAACTTGATAATCTGGAATGTTATATTGTCGAATCCGCCGTTGTTGAGGGCGGTTTTCATCAGAGTCATTCCCTTGTCCTCTATGTATCCGCGCTGCAGGAGCGCCGCGCCCAGCTCATGATGCGGCACCATATTGAACAGACCGTCGGTGCAGAGGAGTATCATATCGCCACTTTGGGGCATCAGAGGCTCCCTGCATACGTGGGGCACAGGCTGCTGGTCCAGCTGACCCATCACCTGCATCAGCTCGTTTTTGCGCGGATGGCTCTCAGCCTGCTCTGCCGTCAGCTGTCCAATATCCACCAGGTGCTGCACATAGCTGTCGTCCCTGGTGAGCTGACGGAACTTCTGCCCGCTGAAATAATAAATCCTGCTGTCGCCTACGTGGCCGTAATACACCTTATTGTATCTTACGAGCACCAATACCACCGTGGTGGCCATGCCCTCGCAGGATGGGTCGTTGTTGCCCTCCGATATCAGGAAATTGTGGGCATACTGTATGGCGTCGCGTATGGCGTCGAATGGGTCCTTGTAGTAGAAATTGTTGAAGAAAAACTTCATGGAGTTTACCACTCCCTGCGATGCCCTCTCGCCGCAGGGCATACCGCCGCATCCGTCGCATACCACAAACACGTGGCCGTTGGGCGTATCGAAATAGCCCGACGAATCCTCGTTGTTGGATCTGCGCCTGCCCACATCGGTAAGGCTTATGTAGTGGAAGTTGGTAAGTTCCTTGGTCTTTGGCGTTTCCATAGTTGTTAATACACCAGCGTGGCCATTACCGCGCCTATGCGGATGCGGTCCTTGGGCTGGATTTTGCTCTTGGTGATACGTATGTCGTTTACAAACGTGCCGTTGGTGCTGTCGTTGTCGGAGATGTAGAACAGGCCTCCCTCGTTGGTGAGAGTGGCGTGGTGGCTCGATACGGTGCGGTTGTCAATTACGATGTCGCAACCCTCGCCGCGGCCCAAGGTCATGGTAAACTTATTGAGCTTGAATACATGCTGGGTGTGCCTGTCATCCACCACGAGCTTTGGCACTATCTTGCCCGATCCTATCAGGGTCTCCTCTATGTAGATATTGTCGAAACTGTGGGCCAGGCTAAGCGGATTGCGCTTGTATTTCTCTATCTCCTGCCTCAGCTGGCGGTTTTGCCTCTGGAGGTCCTTGAAATGGGTCTGGGCCGAGCTGTCGATGCGCTGTATTATCTTGTCGCGGGTGCGGATGTAGAACACCGCCGCCGCCAGCACCACCAGCAGTCCTATTATCACCAATACCGCTATGGGATACTTGCCCAGAAAACCGTTTTTATTAGGATTGGAATACTCGCACCAGGCCTGAGTGCCGCCGTATTCTATAGTGAAGCTGTTGCTGTAGCCGGCCTGCGACGCCTCGAATGTGAATATCACCTCACGGAGTGTATTGCGCGATTTTACAGTGGCCATGCGCTCCAGCCGCTGCGCCAATACGCCCTCCAGATTGTCCTTCTGGAATACGGCCGACCCTCCGCCCGAAGCCTGCGCCAGGTCCTCAAGCTCGCGCCTGATATTCTGCGACTCGGTATCGTACATCAGGATATTGAGGTATACGCCCGACTTCTCGACACGGGTCTTGAAATCCGGGGCAAAATCGCGGGTGTCGCTCAGATTCAGCGGTCGCGCTATCACAGTGAGTATCACGGTCTGCTGAGGTTTCTGATGGCGGCGGCAGTATTCCAGCGCCTCCTCCATGGCTATCACGAGGTCATTGTCGAAATACGTGCTGTCGGTCTGCGGAGCCAGCATATCGTCGGCCACTACCGACAGCAGGCCCATATCGCCCGACTGCGCGGCGCTGGCATACCTCACGGGCCTTCCCGGCATTCCGAACACCAGGATATTGGCATTGTCGGCGCCGTGGATATTGTCGTGGAGGCCCAGCATGGCCGCCCTCACCGACGGAAACACCCCATTGTGGAAAAACGAATAAGAATTCTCCACCAGAAAAACATACATCCTGCCGTCGCCTGGGCGGGCGCTCATCTCGGCATTCTGCATGGTGTATTCCACAGGCACACCCTTCTCCAGAATGCGCACCGAATCCTGCGAAGTCTCCGACAGCCGGGCGCGCACCGTAATCCTGGGATACGCCCCGTCGTTGATATTCAGGATCCTGAGGTCCTGGCCCATGGCGGCAAGCCTCATCACCGCCAGCAATATAGCCAACAAAACAGCCCTCATCATCATTTCACCGAAGCATTAAACGGCGAAGTGCCCCTGCGCTCCCTGGGCTTCACCATCTCGCGGATTACCACAATAGTATCCCTCTGATAGCAAAACTTGCTTATCACCTTGCCCTTCACCTTCACATTGTCGCCCACCACGGGCAAAAAATCGTTGGTTATCACATTCACCTTGCTCTGGCCGCCCCTGATGGTGAAAAAACTCAGATCATCGAGATGCAGAGTATTCACCACCCGGCCGCGCACCTTCACCTTGCGGCCGTCGTAGCGCCAGGGATGCGCCTCAATAGTCTGCACCGGCGTAGAGCACGACTCCCCCACCGCAAGCGCAACTATCAGCAACACAATACTATATATTTTTTTCATATCAGCTAATACGCATTAAATAATACCATACAAATAAAAACAAAAAATATCAACCCACCAAGCCGAAACGTTAATGTATGAAAAAAAAAGGAAAAAAAATCATGAAAATTTGGATATAGTTTTGAAAAAGTTATATCTTTGCATCATCAAAACAGACAAACATATTACAAACAATCAATCAATTAAATTATTATGGCATACGTAATCAACAAGAATGAGTGTCAGGCTTGCGGATCTTGCATCAGCGAGTGTCCTCAGGAGGCAATCATGGAAGGCGATGTATATTCAATCGACTCAGAAAAGTGTGTAGAGTGTGGCGCTTGCGCCGATGCTTGCCCATGTGGCGCTATCGCACAGGCTTAATTGGATATCAGCCATTCAGAAATAAAAAGGCGGCTTTTCAGGATTGAAGGGCTGCCTTTTTTTCATTATATCAGCTAATACAAACATATCACAACACACAGCCATGAACAAATACCTGATATACCTGATAGCGGCCATCACTGCGGTATCGGCCATGACATCGTGTTTCGGCACCAGCAAGAGCAAGGACGAGGAGCTGCTGCGCCAGAAACGAGAGCAGGAGGCCATAGCCGCCGACTCGATAAAACACCGCCGCGGAACACCCGACACCGCACTGGTAAGATACAAGAGATCGATGTTCTGCGACGGCAAATACATGATAGTATTCGACAGGGTTCAGCTCCTGTCGGGCGAGAAGGCCCAGGAATACGCCGAAATCCACAAGAGATACGGCAACGTGGACGACGTGGTGGTAAACGAGAAGGAAGTGCTTGAGACCCTGCCGCTATCCAACGACGCGGCCGTATACATGTACCGCCCGCAGAAAACCCCAGGCGACAGCGCCGACGCCATGGTGCTCACCAGATGCTACTACGACGATGTGGACGATCTGGAATACGACCAGGTGCTGGAGCTGATAATACAGCGCAGAACCATTTTGTATCTCAAAGAGATGAATTATGATAAGGATTGACGATTTTTTTTATAAATTTGCCCAATCGAAAAAACACACAAGCATACCATGAGAAAACTATACTTACTACTACTGCCTCTGCTGATATGCCTGGGCCTGGAATCGTGCCTGTACCCGAACGGCACATCACAAAGCAACGTATCAGCTGACCAAGACACCCAAGACCAGGAGGTGACACTGCTGCACAATCCCGACGGATTCATGCAGCCAGTAGCCGACGCAAGCCAAGACAGACAGCAGCCCGGCATCAGCAAAACCGGATCGTACACCAGCAAGAACGACGTGGCGCTGTACATCCACACATACGGCAAGCTGCCCGGCAACTACATAACCAAGCAGCAGGCCCAGGCCCTGGGATGGGACAACCAGAGCGGAAACCTGAACCAGGTGGTCCCAGGAATGAGCATAGGCGGCGACAGATTCGGAAACTACGAGGGACAGCTGCCAAAGGCCAAGGGACGAAAATACTACGAATGCGACATCGACTACAAGAAGGGCCGGCGCAACGCCAAACGCATTGTATTCAGCAACGACGGGCTGATATACTACACCGAAGACCACTACAACTCATTTGAAAAGCTATACTAACAATCCTACAAAAGACACGAAAAAATGAAAAAGGTAATCCTGGATTTCGACGGCAAGAAAACCAAAGAGCAGATACACTCGCACATAGCCCAGGCTATGCCATTGCCCGACCACTACGGATACAACGCCGACGCGCTATACGACTGCCTGACCGAGATAAGCGAGCCCACATGCATAGGAATATACAACGTGGACCACTCCAACGGATACCTGGCAACGATAACGGAGGTGATGAAGGACGCCGAATCGGACAACCGGAACCTCTGCGTATTTTTTGCACAGCAATATCTCAATTAGACCAACATCAAAAAAAACAAAACCATGAAAGCAATATACAAGGCGCTGTGCCTGATAGCGGCCGCCATAATTACGGGATGCTCGGGGCAGCCCACTCAGCAGAGCCACAGCGAGGGCGAGAACACGCAGCACGAATCCAAGAAGAAGAAGGAGCCGTCGGTATTCTCACTATTCAAGCAGGACAACAAGGAAGGCCTACAGCTGTACCACAACAGCAACCGACTGGCCACCATATCCATAGACAACGACCGCGAGGTACTGGCCATGAAGGTTTACAAAAACAGCTGCTATCTACTGGTATCGCAGCTGAAATCTGACACGGCAATAGTGCAGCCATCCGAAATATACAAGAACGGACGCCCTGCCATGACATTCGACAGCGCGTTTGTGGCCAAGGACATGGACATGAACGAAGGCCACTTCTATGTAATGGGAAACATGGACGGCAACGACACCATTATAGTATACCGCGACGGAATCAAGGAGCTCGCCATACCATCACGCCACCGCAAGGCCTGCGGTCTGGGCTCGTTCAGGCAGGATATATACGTGGCGTTCCAGGCCAATGACAGCATAGAGATCACCAAAAACGGCGACAAGATAGGCTCTCTGCCGGGCATCTGCCGCGACTTCCGTGTATCGCACATCGGATATTACACCCTCACCGACAGCGCAGTGTACAGCGACCTCCACAGGATAATGCAGCATCAGGAGTATTACAGATCATCCGACAAGGAGCTGCTGGCCACTCCGATGTTCCTGTCGATATCCAATACCAACTGCTATGTGGGAGCACACGCCACCATCATCAACGATTTCGGACAGTTTACAGGCAAATACTATGCGGCTGTATTCCGCAACAAGGAGGGATTCCTGACCATAAAGCCCGACAACAACCCTCTCGGCCCATCGGACATACAGACCAGGTGCGCCGGAGTGGCCACCTGCGACGAGGACAACTACACAGCATCGTACAGAGTAACCGCCGACGAAAAGCCCCTGTCGCCATGCACATTCCAGTATTACCTGAACGACATGGAAAAATTCACCATAGATTTCGGAGAGAACAGCGCGCATCTGCTCAGGATGGAATCGGAGATGGAATAATCGCCATTAGCTGACAAAAAAACACGCCATTACTGACAAAAAAATGGACGCCAAGAAAAACAAGCGATATATAGTATCAGCCGCATCGCTGCTCGCAATGGCGCTGGGCATAGCACTCATCACCCGCGCCAATATGGGCAGCGTGGCCATGCTGTGCCCGGCATACGTGCTATCAGGGATGCCGGGACAGACTCTCACATTCGGCGCGCTGGTAATACTGATGCACCTCTTGTTTGTGGCCATAGAGTGCATACTGCTGAGGTCGGTATCCAAGGTAAGGATACTGGCGCAGGTGGCATCGTCGGTGGCGTTCGGCATAATGCTCGATATATCGATGTGGATAATGCAGCCTCTGCAGTGGGACAGCGGAATGGCCGGATACGCGGTACGCATTATTCAGGTATTAGCTGGCACCCTGATAGTAGGCTCCGGATTCTGCATTCACCTGAAATCCGATGTAATGCTGTCAGCTGATGGCCTTGCAGCCGCATTCGCGCAAGTACTGGGTACAAGATTCTCTACAGTGAGATTTGTGTGCGATGTGGCGGTATATCTGGTGGCCATGGTTTTCTGCCTGTTCTATTACGGCCACATACAATGGAACATGCTGGGAATAGGCACATTGCTCTCGTTTGCGGGAGTATTCTACATCTATCACCGATTTCCCAGGCATCTGCCATGGATATCAAAGTTTCTGGATGGCAGCGGGAACGCAATCACCGATACGGACACTGCGGCGGAATTTGT
>JAZUEG010000339.1:0-2154 GCA_045640025.1 Bacteroidales bacterium | reverse complement strand
GGAATCGTTGTAGCTGGGCGGCAGATATACAAAAGCCTTCTTGTTGGTGCCCGAAACCTTGGAGTTGTAGGTAATCTCCTGATAAGTGCCGTGTGGCACGCTCTTTACCTGGTCGTAGCCCTTGGGCGCCGGCACATACTTGTAATAGCTGTCGGGCAGCTTGTACTCCACAGGCTTAGGCTCCTCGTCGATAGGAGTGTCGTAGATAATAGGATCATCGTCCTTGCCGCATCCGCTCACCATGACCATAGCCATCACGGATGCCATAAACAATCGTTTCATGCTGTTATAAGTTTTTAGTGAATAAATTGGTAAAAAAATTGAGCCCAAAGATAGAAAAATTTCAGCTAATGGCAAAAAAAAATTACAATACTATGGCCAGGACACCCGCCGCCATCATGTAGAAGTAGATAATCTTCTTGAGAGTAAGCTGGTTGATCCTCGAGAACACCCTCGATCCCATCCACACGCCCAGCCCAATGCCCACAAGCGACACCAGCACTCCCGCGCCCACCGCCGGAGTCATGAAACCGCTGCCGGCGCGGAACACCGACATATATATATTAGTGACAACAAAATAAGCCTGGCAGATGGCCAGATATCCCTCCTTGGTTTTCTCGCTGTTCAGGAAATACACCACCGCCGCCGGGCCGTGCATACCGAAAAGTCCGCCCATAGTGCCTGAGAGCGCGCCCAGCGAAATCTGCCAGCCCGCAGTAGGCGAAACCCTGACCCTCCGGCTGAAAACCAGGAAATACAGGCCCAGAAGTATGAGCACGCAGCCGAGTATTACCCTAAGTTCGCCATTAGCTGCCACACTCACCAGCCTGATGGCCATATACGAGAACACACAGAACGACAGGAAGATAACAACAAGATTCCGCCAGCTGAGATGCCTCCACATAGTGCACAGCACCACACCGCTCTGCAGCAGGCTTAGCAGACCGCTGAGAGCCGTGGCCTCCTGATAGCTCGGCATCAGATACGGGAGCATGGTCATGATGAAGATGCCGAAGCCGAAACCGCACACCCTCTGTATGAAAGAGCCGGCCAGCGACAGAAGCCCCACCAGCACACAGATACTTATTTCCATATATTCCCAAAATAAAAATCCGGCTGCAAATATGGCAAAATTTTTGCGAATACCAATAACAGAAAAACCACAAAATATCACGCAGAAATGTTATTACTACTAATACTCGCAATAGCCGGCGGCACATGGCTCGTAAAATCGTGCATGGAGCAGCAGGAGGACCTCCGCAAGCGCAAGCTGATATGGCAAAACCAGGAATCGGCCATAGAGAAGGAGATAGAGCAGACAGCGGAGCGCACCAGCGGCCACGGCGCAAACATCCGCCAGGAGCAGGAGGCCATAGAGAAAGAGGCCGCCACCATAAGGATAAACATCAAGTATGCCGAGGGCATACAGAGATCGCTGATACCCAGCCCGAGAAAGATCAAGGGGATATTCCCGGAGAGTTTCGTGTATTTTGAGCCCAAGGACGTGGTGAGCGGAGATTATTACCTGATGGAGGAGCTCAGGAACCACATAATAATGGTGGTGGCCGACTGCACGGGCCACGGAGTGCCGGGAGGATTCCTCTCGATGCTCGGCATGGCCGGCCTCAAGCAGATACTGCCGCAGTACCACAACGCCGATACCATACCCACGGGCGAGATACTCGGCAAGATGAGGGACTTCGTAATCTCGTCGCTGGCCGAGGCCATAGAAGCCGAGGGCGACGACTCGATGGGCGTAAACGACGGCATGGACATGACCATGGTGGCATTCCGCCGCGACATGAAGAGCATGACATTCTCGCTGGCCGACCACAACATCTACCTCGGGCGCGACGGCGAGATAGAGAAGCTGAAGGGCGACCGTATGCCAATAGGCCGGCATCCCAACCAGGACCAGCCTTTCGCCACCAAGACCCTGAACCTGATGCCCGGCGACATGGTATACCTCTGCAGCGACGGCATCCAGGACCAGATAGGCGGCCCCGACGACTGTAAGTTTCTCACCAAGAGGCTCGCCAAGCTCCTGCAGGAGCACTGCCAGAAGCCTATAGAGGCCCAGAGCACCGAGATAGCCAAGGTGGTGAACAATTGGAAGCGCGGATACGAGCAGGTGGACGACCAGACACTTATAGG
>JAZUEG010000338.1:0-12173 GCA_045640025.1 Bacteroidales bacterium | reverse complement strand
CACGCTCCTTGCACTGGCTGAAGCAGAAGAGTAAGAGTGCGAGACCTACAAGGCTGAAGATCAGGATTGTGAGGAACCATGCGCCTGCGATTTCGTCGTTTACCTTGGCAGCCTCTTCTACCTCTTCGGCATCATTGTATGATACCATCCACAATACTGCGCCTGGAACCACGCCACCGAGAGCCATACCGGCCTTGTAGAAGATACCGGTGAGGGCGTTTACGATACCGGAGATACGCTTGCCTGTGGTGTACTCGCTGTATGAGATTACCTCAGGAACCAATGCCCACATATAACCTGTGGCAACGATAACGCCTGTCGACTTGATGAACTGGGCGATATCAACAAGCAGCTCGTTGAGAGTAAACTCGCCAAACAATACTGTATCGATACCGATGCGGAGCCATGCCACGATGTAGAGCATCACCATACCTATTACGCCTACAATGAGGAAGAGGTTGAACATTCCGGTCTTGCCGACCTTGTTCTTGATGGCTGGTACCAGAGGCATGAAGATGAATGCCGGCAATGAGCCCAGACCCATGAAGAGGGCGTCCTTGGCTGCCTTGGCAATGTCGTCGTTCAAGAAAGATGCTATGATGATAGGAATACCTGCACTTACCACGAAACCGCCGATGTTGGCCATGAACATACGTACAGAGGTGAGGATGGTAATCTCGTTGGTATCACGGGTAAGCGAGCTGTTGAGCGCACCGTAAGGAACATTTATCAATGTATATAGCATAGAGAGACCCACATAGGTGACGTATGCGTATATCAGTTTGTAAATGTAGTCGTGATGAGCCAATCCGTTCCAGAAGCAGAGGATGGCCAAAACAGTTAGCGGAAGACCTGCAAGCAACAGGTATGAGCGGTATTTTCCTAATTTAGGATTATTCTTATCTACGTATGTACCTACCAATGGATCCCACAATACGTCGATGAGACGTACTACGAGGAACATGATAGAGGCATCGCCTGGATTGATACCGAAAACATTTGTGTAATAGAACAGAAGCCAGATACTTACTGTCTGATAGATCAGGTTTTGAGCAAGGTCACCCGAACCGAAACCGATTCGCTGTGCCCACGAAAGCTTGTAGAAGCCGTTCTGCTCGTTTGATGGAGTGTTTGTCATAATATTTATTTAGTGTAATTAGTGAATATTCTATTTTAATATCTTGGCGGCGTACTTGCCCATTGCCTCGTAGCCCTTGGGATTCAGGTGGAGCCAGTCGTCGGAGTATTCGGCCTTCAGCTTCTGAGGGTCCTGAGGGTCACGGACCTCGGCATCAAAGTCGATTACGCCGTCTATCTTGTCGGTGGTGCGTATCCACTCGTTAATTACCTGACGGGCTGTCTCGTGCCATGGTGTGAAGTAGCTGTTGCCCTTGAATGGGGTGATGGTGCCCATGTAAACCTTCATGCCATTGTCCTTGGCCTTGGCGATGAGGGTCTCGTATGCCTCGATGAGTTTTTTTGATTTTTCCTCTGAGTTCCATGCCCAGCCAATGTCATTTACGCCCTCGAATATCACGAGAGTCTTAACACCGCGCTGAGCGAGGATGTCGCGGTCGAAACGCTTGAGAGCAGGCTGGCTCAATCCGCCTTCTATCACGCAGTTGCCGCCTATTCCGAGATTCAATACACCTACCTTTCCCTCGTAAGATTCGGCGAGGAAGTCGGTCCAGCGGTTCTGGAGATTGGTGGTGGTGCCGCGGCCGTCGGTTATCGAGTTGCCGAGTGCAGCGATGATTCTGGTGTCGTGGTCGGTCTTTACATCGAGCGATGCAATATTGTACCAGTGGTCGATTTTCTCATCTACCACAAATGGGGTCTTGGGCTTGCTCTCGCCCTTCATGATGTACGAAGTGGTGCGGCTGCCGCGGTGAGTGGTAGGCTTCTCTGGGGTATTAGCTCCATAACAAATAGTTACGCTGAGCCTCTGCAATGGCTTGAGATTGAATTTGATATCGTCGCAGAAGATTTTTTTGCCGGGCTCTATGGTTACGTTTTTCTTGCCGCCGAATGTCAGGTATTTGGCCGACTTGGCATCTATCTGCTCAAGCTCGCCGGCATCGGCTATGTATACTGATTTTATCTCGACTGGCGATGCGCTAAACTCGTTGGAAAACAACATTCTGAGGCTCTCGCCGCCGATTGATACGTGTATTATCTGACGGATGGATCTGTTGCTGAGGCTCTCTTTGGTGTAGTCCCAGGGGTCGATGGGTGCCTCTTCGGCCGATGCCCATGTACCTTTCCATTCCTGCTGGTCGGCCTGAGCGAATACTGTATTAGCTGACAGCGCCAAGCCTAATAATCCTGTAAGAAAAAGTCTTTTCATAATTTTTTAATAAAGAATAATTTTTACAAAGATAGAAATAATTATTCATAAAAAATACACGTTAAGCATAAAATTTCTTAACGTGTATTTAATATTATTTAGTGTGTAATAAACAGCTATTCAGCTATAAACTGGCTCTCAGTGCCGAAGAGGTGGCTCTTGCTGTAGCCGCCGAAGTCGATCACTATCTTCTCCAAAACCATGCCCGGCTCTATTGGGGCTATGCTGAGAATGTGGTCGCCCTCGCCTGATACTGCCATGGTCTCCACCTTCTCGATGATGCGGGTGGCCACTACATCGTACATGTGCCACTGGTTTTCCTCCACGCAGTCGCCGTTGTAGTTTACCTCCTTGGCAGTGCCGCCGTCTATCGAGATATTGTATCTGTGGCCCTCGTGACGGATGAATGGCAGTGTTGAGTTGGTGATTACGTGTACCTTCACTTCCTTAACGTCCTTGGGCAGGCGGAACTTGTATTCCAGGCTTGCGCCCTCGGTGGCTGCTGTGTAAGGCATCAGTGCCACTGCCGACTTGGTGCGTCCGTAGGTTGGGATTACTGTCCACTTGGCGTTTGCGTTGTCGTTGGCCTTGTAGAAGTGCTCGGCCTCTATCGAGATGCTGCCGGTGTTGCTTACAGCCACGGCATTCTTGCGCTTGCTGTCGCTTAGGCGTGTGGTGGCAGGGCGGATGTTCCTGGGAGGATCGTTCCAAGAGCGGTAGCCTATGTGGCTCTGGTCCATCAGGTGGTTCCACTTGCCGCCGTTGATGCTGTGGTACTCTATGGTGTAGAGTGAGTCGCGGTCGAAACACTCGTCAACCTTGTCGGCCCACTCGTTGGCCTCCATATCGCCGAGCGATGCGAGATACTGGTTCTGAGCCCATGCGTAGTACATTTCGTAGATGTTGGCCATGGTCTGTACAGGGAAGAGGCACAGCTGATAGAATGCGTCCTTGTACTTCTCGTCGAGAGAGTAGTAGAGACGGAGAGCCTCTACCTCAAGAGCCTTGTACTCGTTTACGGCCTCCTTATACTCGCCTGAGTGGAGGTTGTAGGTGCGGATGTTGAGCATCTCGGGAGTTACGCGGCCATTGTATGTGCTGTATTTTTCTATTATGTGTGCAGCTAATGGCGCATTTTTCTCCCCGAACGCGTCCTTGCAGAATTCGAGAGTGTGCTCACGGAAGTTCTGTGCGTTGAAGGCTTTAGGATTCCATGCCATGCGGAGGAATAGGTCTATCGGGTACTCCATAGGCTTCAGGTCGCCCACGTTGAGAATCCAGAGACGGTCGATGCCGTACTCCACGCAGAGGTTCATCTGCTCCCAGAGGTGTGCGATAGGAGTGATGTTGGTCCACTTGCTGCTTCTAGGCGCGCCTACGTAGTCCACATGGTAATACATACCCCAGCCACCCTTGTGCTGAGCTGTGGGCACCTTGCGGATGTTTCCCCAGTTGTCGTCGCAGAGCAGGATGAGTACGTCGTCAGGCACGCGGAGGCCGTTGTCGTATAGAGTCTGCACCTCCTTGTAGAGAGCCCAAACCTGCTGACGTTTCTCGGCTGGCTTGCCGGTCTCCTCGGCTATTATCTGGCGCTGGTTCTTGAAGATGCGCTCCATGAGCTTGATGTTTTTCTGTATAGGATTCACGTACTCGTCGTCGTGACCTTCCTTGCCGCCAAGGCCGGTGTCGCCGTCGCCGCGCATACCTATGGTGATGAGGTCCTCGTTGTTTTTGGCACGACGAACACCCTCACGGAAAAACTTGTCGATTACCTGCTGATTCTCATCGTAGTCCCAAGGACCGTTCTCCTTGCGGTGACGTGCCCACTCCTGGTGGTTGCGGGCCATAGGCTCGTGGTGCGATGTTCCCATCATGATGCCCATCTCGGCGGCCATCTCGCCGTTGCGTGGGTCGTCGGCGTAGAATGCGTTGCCCCACATGGCTGGCCACATGTAGTTGGCCTTCAGGCGGAGAAGCAGCTCGAATACATGCTCGTAGAAATTGCTGTTCATGCCTCGTGCCAGGCCGGGGATGGCGGTAGGACACTCGCTGTCAGGGAATTTCTCCTTTACCCAGCCGCTTAGGCATGGAGCCTCGTCGTTGAGGAAGATACCGCGGTAGCGTACTGCAGGCTCTCCTGCTGTGTACTCGCCGTTCTTGATGTAGATGGCATTGTGCTTCTCTACTGGAACGTCGGCCCACCAGTACCATGGCGATACGCCCATCTGCTCGCTGAGCTCGTAGATACCGTAGATGGCGCCTCTCATATCGCTGCCGATGATGTAGATGGTGCCGTCGATGGCCTTGATAATGAACTTCTCAACCTTGCCCTGCAGTTGCTTGGGGTCAATCTGTTTTTTCTTGATGAGCTGCTTCATGAAGGCGGTGTTGCCCATGGTGGCCACTACTATTTTTGTATCAGCTGATATCTCGTTTTTTATATCAGCTGATATGCTGGCAACCGCCTTGATATCCTTGCATAGGTCCTGACAGGCGCGGATGAGGCCCTTGCAGTCCTTGTCGGCGATGAATATTGAGATGTTCTTGCCGTTGATGAGCTCGGTGTTGCTGCCACTCGATGCGTATTCCACGAATCTTGGAGCATTCTGTGCCAGTGCCGACATTGCCATCAGCAATGCAAGTGTTAGCAATAATGATAATTTTTTCATCTTTAGTAAAATGGTTATTTATTGTAATTTAAGTACTATCGTAGTCACACTTTCCCTTGGCAGATTGATGGTACCGCCTGGTACTGTGTTCTCGAGTTTCTCGTAGCATCTGCTGTTGCGCTTGTTGTTGAGCGACTGATAAGCCTCCACCTCAGCAATCTCTTGGCCTGATACCTGGATCTCGTAGTTGAGCGCTTTGGTAGTTGGGTTTACTACTATTACAGTAACCGATTTTCCGTCGGGACTTACGAAAGCCGAGTTCTCTGTACCCTTTTCGGCGCTATCAGCTACATCTACACGTACATAGCCGGCGTTGATGTGCTTGCTGAAGTGCTTGATGAGGTAGTAGAAAGGACCTACCTTGTAGTTGCTGTTGTTGTCGGTGTATACTATGCATGGAATCTCGCTGCCGATATTGTTGTCGATGTGATACCAGAAGAGGTTCCAGTAGAGATAGGCCGAGCAGTTGGCGTAGATGAGCTCGTACTGCATTGTTCTTGCGGTTTTCAGCCAGCCCATGCCGTCGTATTCGGTCATGAAGTTTGGACGGTCGGCCATCTCGGTGCCGAGAGTCTGCATTCTCTGCTTGATGTAGTTGATGTCGCTCTCGTCGTTGAAGTTGTAGAGGTGGTAGCTGTAGCCCCAGAGTCTCTCCGGATTTGCGCCGGTGGTTGGGATCTTCTTCCATGGATAGAACTTCTCCAATACATCGAGGTTCTCGGCCTCGCAGGCGAGCATCTTAGGCATCTGGTCGCCGTAGATGTTCTTGAATCTGTTGTACACGCTATCGAAAGCCGAGTAGTAGTTGGGCTCTGTGTGGGTGTCGTTGTAGCTCCACTTGCAGGTTACCCAGTCGGCGGCGTAAGAGCACTCATTCTGGATATTGAGGTAGTCGGGCATGAATCCGATGTTCTCAAACGCATCCTGGAAGAACTGTGCGTAGTTGCTGTATGCCACCTCGCGCTCGGCTCTCATGCGGTCTTTGTCGTTCTTGTCGTAAACGCTGTTCTCGCCGTACTTCAGCATGCCGCGCTCGCGCTGACCGTTGCTCTTGAGTGCGGCTGGAGGTCCCCAGCAACTCATGAGTACCTGAATGTCAGGATTGTATTCCTTGGCCTTTGCTACCAGAGTCTTGGTGTTCTCGAGGAGGTACTTGTCTTCGTCGCTCCATGTGGAAACCTTGTTTTCTGGATAGTTATTTGGGTAATACCACATTCCCACGCGCATGATGTCCATGCCGAGGTCGTCGAAGAGGAGGTCGAAAATCTCCTGCTTCTTTGGGTTGTCGAGCAGCATGTGGGTCATCCAGCAGAGTGCTCCGCCGAATCCCTGCATGGTTTGGTGCTGCATTCCGAGATCCACGCTGAATATGCCATCAGCTACTACCGGGCCTGGTGTAGGATCGTCGGCTGGATCGATATAGCCATCTATAACTGCGATTACCTCTACGATTGTAATCTTGTTGTTGAGACCAAGGTTGTAGAATCTTACAGTCTGCAATCCGTTGGCCAAGTCGCCGGGCTCAAACTCTATGGTCTTTACGTCGGAACCCATCTTAATGTCACAGGCGTTGTCGTTGCCCTTTTCTCCGTCAATCCAGGAAACCTGTGTTGAGTTGTAGTGGCATACAGCGCCGATAGTCTTTTCTACCGAAGCGTCCTTGTATTTTACAACGAATTTCTTTGGATTCTTGGCTGCCATCTCGTCGGGAACGCTGAAGCCGAACTCTCCTGCCTTCCAATCAGCGTCGCCCTGGCCCATTTTGAAAGTAACTGAGCCATCAGCATTGTATGTAATCTCGGAGAACTGCGACCATAAATCGTAAGAGCCCTCTGTGAGGTCGAGCTTGTAGCCGACGGCCTCGGTTGGTGTTGGGTCGGGATTTGGTTGTGGCTCAGGCTCCGGGTCGGGCTCAGGCTCCGGGTCTGGGTCAGGATCAGGTTCTGGAGTTACTATTTCCTGTCCCGGTTTGTCGTTTTCCTTGCACGATGAGGCAGGAAATACCATGGCTAACATCGCCATGTAGATGAATAACTTTTTCATAATTTTTTTTGTTTTGAAAATTACGAAATCCGAATTACGAATGCGCTAATTAGTAATTCGGATTTCGTAATTCGTAATTAATTAATCTTTTTGTCTTTCGATATATGCCTTCTTGATTCTCTTGGCCTCGCAATCTTCTATTGATTTGTATTTCAGCTGACCAAGTGATGATGGAATCTCCATCTTGCTGAACTGCTGGAAATAGAGCAGACAGGCGTCTCTCCACCACTGTGCCTCGTCGAGCTGGATGGCGAGCTTGCTCTCGGTCTCCTTGTAAACGTCGGGATAAACCTTGCCGTTAAGTGATTTCCACTGCTTCTGGAATGTGGCAACCCTGTCGGCTCCGCGGAAATAATGCTCGCACATTTCCTCCCAGAGAGTGTTGCCGTTCATCAGATAGAAATCCCATGGCAAATGGTGGAACCAGAGGAGGAATTCCTTTGGACAGAGGTTTGGATCGTCGTACATTACGCGGAGAGGAGCCTGATACTGACTTGTGGCGTTGCTGCCGGTCTTGCTGCGGTTGAAACCGATACCGTCGGTTGCTGCCTTGTGGTAATATGTAGGCATCCAGTCGGGACGCGCACCCTCTATGGCGCACCATGGCTGAGGACCGTAGTGGTCGCTCCAGCCCATCAGGTGATGCAGTCCGAGAGGAGTCATGTAGTCTGTGATGGC
Source organism: Bacteroidales bacterium (assembly GCA_045640025.1). Taxonomy (GTDB): domain Bacteria; phylum Bacteroidota; class Bacteroidia; order Bacteroidales; family UBA3824; genus UBA3824. The sequence continues at coordinate 4,436 of JAZUEG010000338.1, read as the reverse complement.
CTCACGCGATTTCATCATGATATCCACTATGGTTGGGAGAGCGTCCTTGTTGTCGGTGATGGTCTGGAGAGCCCATTCCTTGGCAATGGCCTGGCTGCTGAGAGTCGGATCCCAGGCCAGACGGCCGAATGCGTACCAGTTGCTCTGGGCGAATACGTATCCGCACCAGTTTTTCATAGTACCTGTATTAGCTACACCTGCTATGGCTGTAAGTTTCTGATTGAGAGTGGTCTGGGCCACGGTCTTGCCGTCGCAGAATGTAGGATAGTCGAGGAACTCCTTCCACATGGTGGAAAGGTAGCAGAGATGGTCGCTGAAACCGAGATATTCCTGGGTAATCTGAACCTCGGCCATTATCTGGGTCTTCTTCATGGCGCCGAAGAGCGGGCTGAATGGCTCTCTTGGCTGGAAGTCAACCGGACCGTTCTTTATCTGGATGATCACGTTATCGTCGAACTTGCCGTCGAGAGGCATAAACTCGTCGTAGGCCTGCTTGGCGCGGTCGCCGCCCTGAGGGTTATAGACAAACGCTCTCCACATCACGATACCGCCGTGAGGCTTCAGGGCCTTGGCGAGCATATTGGCGCCGTCGCTGTGGGTGCGGCCAAAGTCCATAGGACCGGGCAAACCCTCAGAGTTGGCCTTTACGAGGAAGCCGCCGAAATCTGGAATCATTCCGTAGATCTCGTCAACCTTCTTCTCCCACCATTTGATAACCTTGTTTTCCAATGGGTCGCTGGTCTTCAGCTTGCCGAGGGCTGTAGGAGAGCTGAAGTTTACGGCCAGATACACCTTTATATTATATGGACGGAGAATGTCGGCCACTTTCTTTACGCCTTCCAGCACCTCCTTGCTGAGCACCTGGGGATCGGCGTTCACATTGTCGAGCACTGTGGCGTTTATTCCTATGGATGCGCAGGCGCGCGCGTAGGTCTCTATATCCTCGCGGTAGTTTATCTTGCCGTCCTTGAACCAGATGCTGAGTCCGGCGTATCCGCGCTCCACCGATCCGTCGGGATTGTCCCAGTGGTTTAGGCAGCGCACCTGATATGCAGGTATCGATGTGTAGTCTTTGGGCATATTGCCGAGACGCAGGCGGCGCTGCCACTCATATACGCCGTAGAGCAGGCCTGCCTGAGAGTTGGCTATAATCTGGGTGTTGTTCTTGTCGTAGTCGTACTTGATGGTGAAGCCCTCATTGCCAAGGTGCTCGGGAGCCTTGCTTGTAATGAGGCTTATGGTGTTGGTGGTTTTCTTGTCGGTTTTCTTCACGGCCTTCAGCTCCTTGCCCTGAAACTTGGCTATTGCGAACTGAATCTCCTTGAGGGCTGTAGGGGTCTGTCCCTTATCTGCCTTGAAGTCAATGTAATAGTTTTGAGGCAGCTGAACCGATGCCTTAGCCGGCCAGTGGGCGAGCCATAGACTGTCGGTCTGCGCATTAGCTGCTGGAGCAATCAATATTGCCAGCATAGCAATCAGAATGGTAAATAATCCACGTATCATGTAATGGTAAATATTAAATTTTAGTTAAACGAATTAATACAAAGGTAACATCTTCTGCCGACATATACAAATACAATAAGGTAAAAATATGTAACAAAATAGAGGTTGAAATGTAACATGAAAAAAAAATTCAACTTTTTTATTCATTCCTATGCAAAAAATACAACAATAAAAGTGACAAAGCATACGGAAATAAAATATTCTGATTACATTTGCATCAGCAAAAATAACACAGAATATTATGAACCCGTTTTCTACCGAACTGCTCAACAAGATAACGTCGATACTCGTAAAACGTTTTATAAGCTCAGGCAGCATACCGCCCGACGACTATGACGATGTAACGCAGAATCTGCGTGCGCGCTATCTGGCCAAGAAGAGCCACATAGAAAGCCTCTACAAGGGTGATGCGCAGCCTCAGACGTATATGACAAGTGTACTTAGAATGATGCTTCTTGAGGAGCTGAGGCAGATGCAGAGAAACAGGATTGTAACCGAGGACATAGACGCCGAAGGATATCACCTCGAAAAACCCGACAGATCGCTCTCGCCCGAGCAGAAGGCCATCATAGAGAACGAGAAAAACCACCTGATGCGCGTGATGCTCACAATGGGAAAAGACAGGGCCAAGATACTGATGGGGCTCAAGATGCAGTACCGGATACGGGTAACCGACAGCGACTGGCAAGACTACCTGGCTGGCCGGCAGTCCAACGGGGCCGAGCAGTATCTGGAGTTCAGCGAGATGGAGCACAACAAGGACATCAACCAGAGGCTGTGCAACATCACAAACCTGGTGGAAGGCGCGCAAAACAAGCCCGACGCCATCAGGATATGGCTGAGCACCAAGCTCGATCAGATAATTAAACGTATGAACGCCACCGGCAAGTCGAAATACGACGCCGAATCGATAGGCATTCTCATGGAATGCATGTATATGGAATCGTGAATCAACAAATTAATTAACAAATAAAAAAAATTGCAAATCATGAAAGAAATCGACAACAACCTGAAAGCCAGACTCGCCGACTACATAAACGGCAAGCCTGTTGCCATAACCGACGAGGAGCTCCAGCTGATGGCCGACAACGACGACCTGACAGCCGAGGTTATGGAAATAGCCGAGATAGCCCAGCTGGCCGAAACCGCCCCCGCCGTAGATGCCGTAACAAGGCGAGGCAAGGGCGTAACCATACGCCTGGTGGTACTCGCGGCCGCCGCGTGCATAGCTCTCGGCATAGGCCTGGGACTCGTATTCCAGAACCACTCCGGCGGCGCCGTGGCACCATCCGAAGGAGCATTGGCCGAGGCCACAGGTCTCAGCCAGGGATTCCAGAGCCTGCCCGACGACATCGAGAAGCTCATGGAATCGGCCTCCATCTGCAATTCGTTCGATTACCCGCCATACCAGCCATTCGACATAGTGCTCGCCAAGCCATGCAACGGCGACACACTCGTATTGTGCAACGCCCAGAACCAGCAGCTCCTGAAGACCAAGGTAAACGACAACTACGCACCAATAGAGGGCCTCGCATCGGGACTCTACTATTACTACCTCATCTACAATCCTACAATAAAAGGCGTATTGTCCATCGGCACCGACGAGTAGCCGACCATTAATAAACTTTGATTTTTTATTTTGTGGTTTCAAATAATTTTTTATATATTTGCTAATACATACAGCAAAAAATCATTGTATAAAGAATTAATTGATACACAGATAATTATGGAGTTTAATTGGGACTATTTCAAGAGCCAGTACCAGAACGAGCAGGAGGCCCGTCAGGGATTCACACAGCTGTGCGACATCCTTATGACGAAAAATTACCCTGAGTTCTTCATCAAAAATTCCGACAGCATAAGCGAGGAAAACAACAAAGTGGACAAACACCTCACCAAGAAGTGCAAGGTATTCCTGCCGAAGTACTTCCTGGACGGAGTTTCCAATTCCAGAAAGGGACAGATCCGCAAATCCCTCAACGACAACCTCCCATACATGAAGGCCAACCAGATAACCGAGTGGTATCTCCTGATGCCCCTCGAGTTTTCGCCCGAAGAGCAGAACTGGTGGGAAAACTGGTCGCTCCGCATCAAGCAGGAAAACGGAATTACTCCATACGCATTCCTCAGCGGCAAGATAGTAGACATGATATCCGAACTCCTGGACTATGATTTCAAGGGCACCGAGCTGATACCCAAGAAATTGCGTCAGGAAATCCCCGTAGATGCGCCCAAGGAAATCCCCGAAGGCGATATGCTCATGTTCGTACAGGACGATGCCGCAGATATCATACCAGCAGATATCATACCAGCTGATGGCGCAACCGAAACCACCACCACTACCACTACTACCGAAACCACCACAACCACAATTATAGTAGAGCAGGAAACTCCGGCACAGGATCCTCAGGTAGCCTCTACCATAGTGGCACCCGATGGCAACGACACCCTCACAGTATTCGCCGGAGCATCAATGCCGTCAGCTGATGGCAAGACATTGGCCGGCGTATCAGCTGCCACCCCAACTCCGACACCAGAGCCCGAGCCTGCCGAGGAAAAGACCTCAAAGAAAAAGTCTGCCGTTGCAGAACCGACTCTGTCACAGCTGAAACGCTCTTGGAACTTCAAGCAGAAATTCGAGGCATTGGAGGCCGAGAAACTCGCCCTCCCTACCGACAAGGACAACAACCAGCGCGCCGTATTCGACAAGCGCCGCGAAAACAGCAACGTAAAGAACTACCTGAACGATTTCGTATTCGGCGATATGTCGAAGTTCAAGGGCAAGGAGCTCATCAAGAAGGCGCAGATCTACGTTACCAACAAGCAGTATTCGCGCGGACTGTACATCTTTGAGTACGCCAACGCCAAGCAGCTGGTAGACGATGCCGAGCTTAAGAGCGACTACTACAAGGGCGAAGTCGGAGGCCAAGCGG
>JAZUEG010000337.1:0-2614 GCA_045640025.1 Bacteroidales bacterium | reverse complement strand
ATGGGCCCGCCGAAACAGATGATGAGAAACCACGCATCGGTTGTTTTGGCGGGCCCGTGTGCCCGCCGTTTTTTTTATTTTGTGCGGATTATTGTAGGGGAGGGCCCGTGTGCCCTCCCGGGGGCGGAAAGTTTCATTTTTTTTGTATTTTCACAAATTAATCATTATCTTTGCCTCAATAAAAAACATAATGCCATGGTAACGATAGCAAATCCAATATACGATACGGTTTTCAAGTTTCTGATGGAAGACGACAGGTCTGCCAAGATTCTTATAGGTGCATTGCTCGAGGTGGAGGTTGTAGAACTCGAAATGCGTCAGAACGAGCATGCGTTCAAGATAAAGAACGATCTCGAGATTCTGCGTATCGATTTTGCAGCCAAGATCAAGGACAAGGAAGGCAAAATGCACGTTGTGACTATTGAGCTTCAGAAGGCAAAGATAGAGAGTGACGTTTTGCGTTTCCGCAAATATCTCGCAGCCCAGTATCGCAACAAGTCAAACGTTCAGGTTAAGGACGGCCACAAGACCGCTATTCCTATCGTGTCCATTTTTATCATGGGCTATCCCTGTTGTGATGTTTCAGAGCCTGTAATATATGGAATCCCAGAGTTTTACAATGCCGAGAAAAAGAAGATTGAGAAACTCGAGAGCGAGTTTGTCTTCGGATTGATACATAAGATGATAATAGTGCAGGTTCCATACCTTAGGAAGAAATTTATTGCTCCTGTAGAGCGCATTCTCTCTGTTTTTGATCAGACCTATAAAATTGACAAGAAGGCCAAGAATTCGCATTATCTTAAAGTTTCGGAGTCGATGGACGACAATATGGAATATAATTATCTTGTACGTCAACTCGTTAAAGCCTGCGTTAGCGAAAAAATACAGGACGAGATGGATGTTGAGGATGATATTTACGATGAGATAGAATTGTGGGGCCAAATGCTGGAAAAACAAGCACAAATGCTTGACGAGCAGAACAAGCAATTGGACGAGCAGAACAAGCAGCTTGGCGAGAAGGACAAGCAATTGGGCGAGAAGGATAAGCTTATTGCAGAAAAAGATTTGGTAATCGCTGATAAGGACCGCAAGATGGCTAAGAAACTTTTTGCTTCTGGAGATTCTGTCGAGGATATTGCCGAGTTCTTGAATATTGATCTTGAGGTAGTGAGAAGGTATGTAGAATAGGAACTCCTCTGCCACGCATCAATTATCCCTATGTACGGTGAAAATGATTTTTTTGGCTCAATTTATGCAGCAAAAAATCATAAAAAAATTTGCATATTCATTTAAGTTTTTGCTATCTTTGTAGCACTGTATAAAAAAACAACATCAATAACGAAAATGAAGGAATCTGAAGAGATCAAGGAGCGACGCAGGAAGATTATCCAGAGCGTGAGAGAATATTTCCAGGAGAGGCTGGGCAAGTACACCCATCAGCGCATCAGCGAGGAGTGGTTTTTCTACGGCCTCGGCTTCGTAAAGGACGATATGACATACGTATTCGGTTTCAATTCCGGATTCTTTAAGCGCGACGAGATAGAGGGCCAGGCATACAGCCATGTGGGCTGCAATGTATTGGTGCGCACCAACGGCATGAATGAGCAGCTGAGAAGCCGTTACCTCAAGTTTTTCCGTCATGAGCTCGCCGACTGGATTACAGAGCCAGAGCAGGGGTACTCATCGTTCAGAGGCGGTGTGGGAATGGTGTTCCCTCACTACAGGGCTGTCAACTCGTTCTATTCCGACGAGGACATCATCCGCTACATGAAGGAGGGTCTGGATGGCATTTTCAGAATATATCCTGCCATCGCGATGAACCCTGATGGAATTTTTGACAAAGTAAATCTCATGAATTCCAGAAATGAGACTATCATCGATCTGGTAAACAACGCCTTGACCAAATAATAATGCAATTTCTAAACGCGGCGTTTCTGTGGGCCGGTCTCGCTGTACTGATACCGCCTGTTATCCACCTGTTCAATTTCAGGCGATACAAGACCGTGTATTTCAGCGATGTGAGATTCCTCCAGAACATGAAGAACATCACTCGCAAGAGATCCACCCTGCGCCAGATTCTGCTCATGATACTCAGGATGCTGGCCCTGGCCATGATTGTTTTGGCCTTTGCCGAGCCTGTGGTTATCAAGGGCAATGCCGGTGCGGCCGCGTCCAGAAAATACGCTCCCCCCATTTTATATATCGACAATTCGCAGAGCATGCAGTCCGGAGCCATTTCCGGGCTCAACCTCGAGACCGCCAAGATCAAGGCTCTCGAGATAGTGGACGCTTTTCCGCAGGGCACCGACTTCATGCTGATAACCAACGACTTTGAGCAGAAACACAACCGCCTGGTAAAGGCCGACGGCATCAGGCTCTTCCTTCAGGAGATAGCCACGTCGCCGCGCGTGCCCACTCTCAGCCAGGTGATAGAGCGCGCCTCGGCAGGCATGAGCCTTCAGGACGTGGATCCGCTCAGCGAGAAAAGCATCTTCATAATTTCGGATTTTCAGCGGAATATCTGCGACCTTCAGGAGGCCGTCTCCGATACTCTCCTGTCCATCAATCTTGTGGGCATAGGCTCTCAGAATCAGGACAATGTGGCCATCGACAC
>JAZUEG010000336.1:0-2248 GCA_045640025.1 Bacteroidales bacterium | reverse complement strand
AAAAGAATAAAAAAGAATGAAAAGAATTTTATCTTTAAAACACGAATTATCATAAATTAACACGAATTATTCAAAAATTAATTTATGAAAAATTTATGTTAATTCGTGGTAATTTATGTTTGAAATGTATTCTTTTAATTCTTTCTCATTCTTTAAATTTTCGGATAAGAAAAAAAGCCACCGCAGGTGGCACCGACAACGATTATTTAGGTATATTAAAAATATAATAATGATTACAACGATATATTCTACGCAGTTGCCTGTGGGAGAGACGTATAGCGTCAAGAAAAACATTATCTCGCACGGCTCTGGAAAGAAGAGGGTCTGCATTGTGACAGGCACTCACGGCGACGAACTTGAAGGTCAGTTCGTTTGCTATCAACTTCAGCACGATATCTTGGAGAATATCGACCTTTTTGACGGCACTTTGAATGTATATCCGGCCTTGAATCCGCTGGGTATCGACTCGATATCGAGAGGCGTTCCAAACTTCGACCTCGATATGAACCGCATTTTCCCCGGCGACCCCGAGGGCTCAGTTATCGAGCAGTCGGCCCACGCCATTGTGGAGGACCTCAAGGGTGCTGATATGGTCATTGACATACACTCATCAAACATTTTCCTGAGAGAGGTCCCTCAGGTGCGCATCAACGTGAACTGCAAGGACAATCTCGTGCCACCGGCTCAGTTCCTGAACCTTGATTTCGTATGGGTTCACGACGCCGCCACTGTGTTGGAATCCACATTGGCCCACTCACTAAATTCCACCGGCACACCTTGCCTCGTGGTGGAGCAGGGCGTGGGAATGCGCATCAACCATTATTACGGTCATCGTCTGGTACTCGGTCTCAAAAACCTTCTCCACGAGATGGGAATGTGGAAGGGCGAAATCAACAAGGCCGAAATTCATCAGCCAATATATTCCGAGGGCGACAGCGTCGCTTTTGTAAATGCGTCGGCATCAGGGATATTCTCCACCGAATGTCACAACGATCGGATAGTGGAGAAGGGCGAGAGTCTCGGACAGATTATCAGCCCACTTACAGGAAAAATAATCGAGGACGTAAAGGCCCCCGAGCGTGGATACCTATTCACAATCCGCGCATATCCGGTATGTTATGAAGGTTCGTTATTAGCAAGAATTCACAGGATATGAGAAAGGAAGTTTTATTCAGTATGGAGTCGCCATACCGCGACACATTCAAGATATTAGGCTATCATTTTGGACACGGTAGCAAGACATTGGCCATTGTGGGCGCTATGCGTGGCGACGAGGTTCATCAGCAGTATATCTGTTCTCAGATTGTGAGGAAACTTCAGGAATACGAACAGCAGGGCCTCCTCAACAAGGGCTACGAGGTGATGATAATCCCAAGCGCCAACCCGTTCTCTATGAACATTCACAAGCGTTTCTGGGCTATGGACAACACCGACATAAACCGTATGTTTCCGGGTTATTATCTCGGCGAAACCACTCAGCGCATAGCCGCGGGTCTGTTCGAGAAAATCAAGGATTATGAGTACGGTATCCAGTTTGCAAGTTACTATCTTCCAGGTGAGTTTATCCCTCACGTAAGGATGATAAAGACCGATTTCAGCGACGTGGAGAGCGCCAAGCAGTTTGGTTTCCCAATCGTGAGCCTCCGCACTCCCTCGCCGTTCGATACCACAACGCTCAACTACAACTGGCAGATCTGGGACACCAAGGCGTTCTCGATTTACGGCGGACAGAACAACGACGTGGGAGGCAAGGCCTCTATGAATATCGTGAACACAATTTTTCACTTTATGCAACTGAAAGGAATCCTCTGCGACGAGGTTCGCCACAACGCAATTGAGTACAACAGCAAGGTGATAAACGAGGACGACCTCATCCGCATAAAGGCCCCCAAGTCAGGCATTTTCGAGAAGTTGGTGACAGCCGGCGACGAGGTCTCGAAGGACGACGTTCTGGCCAACATTATCGATCCCTACGAGGGCAATGTAATCTCGCAGATAAAGAGTCCCGTGGAAGGCGTGGTCTTCTACGCGCTCAATCAGCCCACCACATTGCAGGGCACCCAGATATTCAGAATTCAGAAATTTTAGTTTATAGTTTTCGGACCTATTTTATTCGTTGTTATATTTTTAAAGCCAGGCTTTCGTTGTGAAACGAAGGACTGGCGTTTTTTTTGATCATCCCCGACCTTTCCCGTTATTGATATTTGGTTAAGGTCGGGGCTACGGAGCGTGGAGGTCTAAAGACCTC
>JAZUEG010000335.1:0-9480 GCA_045640025.1 Bacteroidales bacterium | reverse complement strand
CAAAGCTGTTATAATATAGGCGATGTTGAAGGTGCGAAGAATGTAGGTGGCGTCTGTGGATATAACGACAATAGCACTATCCAAAACTGCTACAATTTAGGCATTGTTAAACAAGATGAACAGAACGAGCAAAAAGGTGGTATAGGTGGCATATGTGGAAAAAATCATAACAGTGTCATAAAGAATTGCTACAACGTTGGCAAGGTGGAAGGAAGTGCGGGTTTGGGTGATTTGTGCGGGACACGCAACAACGATACTATCACAAACTGCTATTATCTTTCTGTTCAAGACAATGGTGAGCAAAAAACAGCCAAACAATTTGCCAACGGTACAGTAGCTAAGTTGCTGTTTGCTTCCGATTCTGTTTGGGGTCAGAACACTTCAATAGACACATTGCCTAATTTGAGCGGTAAAATCATTTTTGCTGTCAATGTTTCCGCATCAGAAAACGGAACGGTTTCGGATGCAGGCGGGGAGTATGAATACAACAGCAAGTTCGCAATTGGAGCCACTCCAAACACTGGCTATCACTTTGCAAGCTGGAGCAATGGAAGCTCCGAACCAAAAGATACGATAATTGTAGTAAGCGATACCGCTCTTGTGGCTACTTTCGAGGCACATTCATTCAGTAATTGGGACACAACATCGGTTGCGACTTGCGCAGTGACAGGCTTGCGTACACGTATTTGTGCTTGTGGCGAAGTGGAAACTGACACCATTGCAAAGCTTGCCCACACCGTAGTTGTCGATTCCGCCAAAACTGCAACCTGCACCGCCACAGGCCTGACCGAAGGCAAGCACTGTTCAGTCTGCGACAGCATATTTGTAGCACAGCAGACACTTCCTGCACTTGGACACAAGGTAGAAACCCTTGCTGGCGTTTCGCCAACTTGCACCGCCGACGGCTTGACCAAAGGCTCGCATTGCTCAGTTTGCGGTGAGGTTATCAAGGCACAGGAGACAATTCCTGCCCTTGGCCACTCGTTCACCAACTACATCTACAACAACGACGCCACCACCGAAGCCGATGGCACTGAGACAGCCGAATGTGACCGCGAAGGTTGCAACGCCATCGATGTGCGTACAGCCGAAGGCACCAAGTTGCAGACATCAGTTGGCACAGAATTAGCAGAAAGCGTCGTTATCTATGCTCACCATAACACAATTGTTGTTGAGAATGCAGTAGAAGACATCTTCATCTACGACACCTATGGTCGTTGCGTAGCTAATAGAGACGCGGCGAGCCACGTTTCAATAACAATGCAACGTAAAGGCATCTACATTGTTAAATGTGGCAACACTGTAAAACGTGTTTTAGTAATGTAAAAATAGAAGTGTGGCTTATCACAAAAACTTCTAAAAATAAAAACGGGGCTTAAAAGCCCCGTTTTTATTTTGTTATCTGCCGTTTGTTAAATAAAGTGTAAATATTATTTTTTTGTTTTTGTAACTTATTGTATAAATGTGTTTTGCAAATATGCAAACATAAAATTGCTAATTTGCAAACTTGTTTTTGCGATTAAAATGTACTTTTGTTTTAAAATTTTAAACAAAAAGTCAACAAATTTTAGGGATGTTCTATAAATTAATTAGTTAAAACAAAGTGAGTTAACCTTGACAATTGTCGAAAATAGATGGCAAAAAAAGAGGCTGTCCAAAAAGTTTTTTTTGGTAATTTCTCCTCGCCCCTACAGCCCAAACGCTGCCTCATCCTCGGCGGCGTAGGTCATTTGTCCGAAATTATTTTCTACGAATTGCCTGACGTTGCCGGCATCTTCGCCAACAAGACGGATTTTTCCGCTGAGCAATTGCTGCATCATTCCGCTCTTGATATTCCTGAGTTTCTCCACCTTAGCCTCCAAGGTCTTTATCTCCTCATCCATATCGCTGAGGATTTCTGCAATCGCTCGCTGTTCGGAAAGGGTGGGAGGAACAAAAAACTTCACAGAAGAAATAATTCCATTGTATATTCTTGGTATAGTTCCTGTATCTGTAATCCAACTAATAATTTGATATATGTAATACAAAAAACAATTAATAATAGTTGTTTCGTCATTATTAATCCAAACTATATTTGAATCTTGAAAATACGAATCTTTACCATCAAAAACAACAGTTCTTCCTATGGTGCCAGCCGCAGATAGCAAAATATCTCCTTTTTTGGGATAATTATATTTATTTTTATATTCTGCAAAAAGATCTTTGCTAATATATGCATCAGCCTCTTTGCCAAATGTACCTATCTTATAAAATGGAATCTCTCCATCTTGCGTCGTTTGATATTTCATAATACGTTTACACATCTGAATATCACCAACATCTGCAAGAGACTTCTCCACCCATTCATCCTTATAACCGTTGAGACGTTTTTTTCCAGTAAGAAGAAGTTGCATAGTAGCGGTCTTAATGTCACGCTTTTTGGCAATAACATTTTCCCATTGCTTAATCAATTCATCCGCCTGGCTCAATACTTCCGCAATCCTCCGCTGCTCGGAAAGAGGGGGAAGAGGGAAATTGAATTTAACAAAATCTTTTTGATACAAATGGACAATAGTAGAACCTGCTGTAATTGTATCTATAAAATCACAGAACCAAAAAGATTTAAATACAAATGCTAAATAAAAATTATCAACATTATTGTCCTTTGGACGTATAACAAACACACCACTATTTAATGTGGCAGGCATAGGGTATTCGTCGACAAAAGCAACTTTACCTATAGTACCATCTTTAGTTATTAATGTATCTCCGTTTTTGATCTGAATATTGACATCTTGTCTATATCGCCATTCAGAAACAAAATTGCAATTATCCCAATCAATAAAACCGTCTTTAAAATCGGTACCTGTAATCAGAATATAGTTACCTTGTGACAAATACTCTGAAGTTGTCAATCCCTGCCAACCAATTCTTGCTTTTATAGAACAAGCACGTTCTACATTTTCCACCTCCCAATCCTCGGGGATAAGACCGATTTCAGTATTTTTGAATTTAGTTTCTATCATAATTCAGTCATTTTTAAATATTGCGACGCTAAGCCGTAATATTAATTTTTTTTAGAAAACAAAAAAAATTAACATAAAAAAATTTGCTATTCCTAATATTACATATACTTTTGTACGCTCATCTACAAATAGACCAGAGTTACGGGGGACGATATATCTTGTATATGTCGGCCCCTGCGTTTTTCTAATATATTGTGTCTATATTGAATAAATTATTTGCCATAGTTGAATCCCATTTTGTTGAGGTGCGACATTACTTTCTTTTCCAAACCGTTCACGTTTTCGTTTAGGTCCGACAATGTATTTTCGTAGCGGGTTACAAGCTCAGTTACTGAGGCAGTTATGGATTGTGTTACTGTCTGCATATTGCTTTCCAAAATTTCGGTAAGGCTCTGTTTCCACTTGTGCTCTACCACCAATTCCTTGAGCTCGTTAAGATTTTCGGCCTTGTCGAAATATTGGTATTTGTCTTCTACCTTGGCTGTCAGTTCTTTCTGCATTGCCTTGAGCTCCTTGTCGGCATCCTTCTTCTTGTCAGCCAATGCTACATATTTGCTCCAAATGGCTACAAAATCTTTGCCTGCCGACTCTTTGCCTTTCTTGGCATTCTGCAATGCCTTGCGTATTGCCGCCTCTGATACTTTTTCGAAATATTCTTCAAAATGCTCAGGATCGTCTTCCATCATTGACTGCATCTGAGAGGTAATGGAATCTATTTCGGCCTGTTTTTTCTCTATTCCGGATATTTCTTTGGAGAAAAACTGACTCAGCACAACATCGCATGGCAAAAGGTCGCAAACTATGTCGGAATAAATTCCGTTTTTCTTCTTGGTGTTGCCAAGTGGCTGCCATCCTGCATTGAATATCATATAGCAATCGTCTTGCAACACGTCGGCCCAGTAGTTCATGAGATTGTCATATACAGAATACAATCCTACAAGGCTGTGGTCTTCCCTGAAAATATCCAGAATGGTATCGCCCCAGTTCTTTATCAAGTGCTTGGGCGAACTGTCGGAGTCCTTATCCATGGCCAGCAATTCCGCATTCCAATATTCCATAAACTTGGCAATGGACTGCTTGTAAGCCTTTTTCTGATTTTGGAAACTGCCGTTGCAAGATATGTTTTGGCTGAGATATTCCTTATCGCAAGACAGTTGGCTGTATCCCGGTTTCAGCTCATTAAAGAGAGCATCCCTGAGAGTTGGGCAAGCCTGCCAGTATTCTTCCATCTTGTCGATGTCGGCATTGGGGAGTCCGCCATTGATATGCGCATTTATATCGTGTACAATCTCGTTGTCAACTGGCTGGATATATCTCGGGATGTTCAGGTTGTAGTCGTTGGCCTCTATCTCGCTCCAAGTCACCATTCTTGCATAGTGCGGAACATCCTGCATAGCCGAGAATGTATCGGTGATTTTGCGGATATCCTGCTCACGGAGGCGGTTCTTGTTGCCGTCCTTCATATAGCCGTCTTTGGCATCAATAATGAAAATGCCCTTGCGGTTTGCCTTGCCAGAATTGTCGAGAACTATGATAGATGCAGGGATGCCAGTACCGTAAAACAAGTTGGCAGGCAGTCCGATGATAGCCTTGATGGCTTTCTGCTCAACAAACCATTTGCGAATCTCGTATTCAGCATTGCCACGGAACAATACACCGTGAGGCAATATGCATGCACCACGACCTGTCTCGCTCTTCATTGAATGATAGAGGTGGAGAAGGAAAGCATAGTCGCCGCATTTTTGAGGAGGCAGAAACTGCTCGGTCCATCGGCCATATTCATCAGCCTCGCCGCCATCGTTGAGCCAGGGCTTCAATGAGAAAGGAGGATTGGCCACGCATACATCAAAAACTTTCAGGTGTCCGGCTTCCTTATGCTTGGGATCGTTGATGGTATCGCCAGTTGCAATCTTGGCATTAACAATGCCGTGCAATAGCATATTGAGTTTTGCAAGAGATGCGGTGGTGTTGTCTTTTTCCTGACCGTATAGGGTAAGGTTTCCCTTAGGAGTCTCGCTAAGAGCCCTCAATAGCAACGAACCCGAACCGCAAGTAGGGTCGTATATGGTATTCTGCGCCCTTACAAATTCGTGCATATTCAGCACCTTGGCGATAACACGGCTCACCTCGGCAGGGGTATAGAATTGACCCTTGCTCTTGCCCGACTCGGCAGCAAAGTTTTTCATCAAATACTCGTAGGCATCTCCGAGGAGGTCGTCGTCGGCAGCCCTGTTTTTCGAGAAATCCAGATTGCTGTCCTCAAACACGCCAATAAGGTTGCTGAGAGTCTCCACCATGGTTTTGCCCACGCCCAGCTTGTTGGAATCGTTGAAGTTTGGCAGGGCAATGTCGCCAAGAATGTCATTATTTAGGTCGCGGATAGCCTCGAGCTTGGTATTTATCAATTCACCAATCTTAGCATTCTGCTTGAGTTTTACAAAATCATCAAAAGAGCACCCCTCGGGCAGCTCTATGTCGGTATCTTCCTGCGATTTCACCTTGTCGGAAATATACTTTACGAAAAGCATATAAAGAACATAGTCCTTGTATTGGCTGGCATCCATTGAGCCACGTAATACATTGCACGACTCCCACAAAGTGGAGTATATTTTAGATTTTTTAATTGCCATGGTTTCTTACACAAATATCATAAATATCCGCAACCTGCATATCCGACAAGTGCGGAAGGTTCTTACTGATTTTTTTCTTAAGACGTTTAGCGTCTATCGAAGTTGGATCGGTATATTCGGCACCGGCATCATATTCCACAATCTCGTCAATAACCTTAATCTGCTCAATAGCTACGGCATCGTCGGAATCGGCTCCCCAAGTAGCGCGGTTGTTCCAGAGAGCCCTGCATCTTGCATTGTGGCTTATCTCCTTGGGGGCATCGCTGCTGTGCTTGCTTTTCTTCACCAAATCAATGAGGTCTCTCATAGAGCTGATGAAAGAGCTTGTATTCTCGTTGATAGAATCGATGATAGCCTGCAGCCTCTCGCTAAAGAGCTTGTAAGCCGCGGGGTCCGACTCCTTGGCATCGTTGATTACGGTTCTGGCCTTTGCAATAATGAGCTCGGTAGCGGTTTTCTCGTTGCCGTTTGCAATCTTCTTGGCCTTTTCGATAAGTTCGTCGGCGTTGTCGTCGGGACTGTCAATCAGGTCAAGGAACGAGAAATCGGCCGTTGGCTCCACAATCCCCTCGGCCTCCTTGGCGTCTATGTACCTATCGAGAAGGGCACGCATATCGGGGTCAAACTGTTTGGCATCGAACACATCACCTGACCTTTGCTTTACATATTCCATTACCAAAGCCGCCTCCTTTACCAGTTTCTCATAGTATTCAACATCCTTGTCGGAGAATCCGGCCTTCTTCATATAGTCGGCAAGGTTGTTGAACGAGCTTACTAATTTGCCCGCAATGGAATACAGGACAGTTCTGCGGGCATTGGCTGGGTCGTCGGGAAAATCGGTAACATAGAAATTACCAATCAGCTCAATAGTAACAAGTTCCTTGCCTTCCCAGAACTTTTTGAGAGCCTGGTAAGCCTCAGCTGATTTCATCAGACGTTTCTTGTTGTCGGCAATAAAGTCATTGAGCAAGCCCTCGATATCGCCAGGTTCGTATCCGCCAAGGGCACCGTCCTCGTCGTTGAACTTGGTGATGGTATCCTTTATCTTGCCAAACAGGTGCATAAAATCGACGATTACACCGAACTCCTTCTTGGTTCTGATTACATTATTTTTATCATCCAGCAAGTTGGTGCCCAGCCTGTTTACCCTGCAAATGGCTTGGAAAAGCGTATGGTCTTGTATAAACCTATCAATATACAAAAAAGTTGCATTTGGCGCATCAAAACCAGTAAGAAGTTTATCAACCACAATCAACAACTTTAAATTGTTGGGCTGCTTGATGAATTTATCCTTTGCCCAAGCCTCATATTTTTCAGAAGTCTTGATTGGATTATCAGTAGTGGAAGCATCATCCCAACTCTGGTGCACCATTCTATACTTGAACTGGCTTTGGGTTTCCTTGTTTACATCAGTTGCCTGCTTTCTTATGTCGTCGGTGGATGGCGTGTAACTTGTAACCACAGCAACACGTCCCCTCAGAGTTGTGTTTGTACAGATATTCTGGAAGAAATCGTAATACTTGTAAGCGGCATACACCGAGTCGGCTATAAGCATTGCATTGCACCACGATTGGGTAAGAAGAGAGTTCGACTCCATATCATCGAGAATGCTCCAGGCAATGCGCTCTATTCTCTGCTTGGAAGAGAAAACCTTCTCAAGGGTTGACCATCTTTTTTTCACAATTTCCTTCCTATCATCCGAAAGTTCTCTGACAATATCCTCGAGCTTCTGGTCCAGCTTCTTTTTAGAATTGATAGATTGCTCCACATCCCTTGCCTCATACTGGAGGTCGAGGATCACCTTGTCGGTAATAGCCTGTTTGTGGAGATACCTATGGATAAATTCTCCAAACTTGACCTGAGAGGTTTTTTGCAGAGCCTTGTATCCTTCTTTCTTATCATCTTTAACAAGCGGAGTGCCTCTGAAACCAACAAGCATAACATCATCACCCATAATGAATCTCATAGCCTCGTGCAAACGACCGCCCTGAGTACGGTGACATTCATCAATAAAAACAAAAATGTTTGATCCCTTGGTTTTAAAGTTGGGATACGACGAGTTTATGATGTCCTTCAACTCCCTGAGGTATTTGTCAAGAGGAATCTTGTGCTCTTGGTCGGACTCCATCTCGTGACTTCCAAATTTATGGATGAGTGTGAAAATCAGCCACTCAGTGCCACCATTAAGAGTCTTGAGAAGGTCGTCCTGCGAGGCAACACGCTTGATTGAATTGCCCGAATCGAAGAAATCGTCGGACAATTGCTTGTCTAACTCAGTTCTATCGGTGATGACAACAACCCTTGGATTAGGGAAATTGTTTTTTATGTAGCGGGCCAGCATAACCATAGTAAGCGACTTGCCACTGCCTTGGCTGTGCCATATCACCCCCGAGGCCTTGTCTTTCAATCTCTGTTCAGAAGCCCTAATTGCGTAATATTGGTGAGGTCTGGCAACTTTCTTAACACCGCCATCAAAGAGGACACAATACCTGAGCATGAAAATAAAATGCTCCTTGTTGAAAAACTCCTCAATGGCTTGCATATCGGAATATTTTTCATTAGGGTTGTTGGTGTCGGGCTTGAAAGGGCACCAGAATTTCTCGCCAGTGCCGATTGTCGCATACATGAACCCTTCCGTTTGGTTGGATACAGCCACAAACTGAACCGTAGTAAAAAACGATGGAATCAAATCCTTGGTGTTGCTGAGGTTTTGCTTGATACCTTCCACAATGGAGACAGTGGAACGTTTCAATTCTATGACAGCAACGGCAATGCCATTGATATATATAACCAGATCGGGACGGGATTGCGCGCCTGTCAATGAGTCGATATAAGAAACCTCTTCGGCAATAGCAAAATCATTGCTTTCATAGTTGTCGAAATCGATAAGCATAACATCCTGCTCGTTTTTATCGGGCGATGGCTTGGCTTTGATTCCCGCAATTATAGCATTTTCGTAAACATCATTATTAAGGTTAGCCAAAGACTCGTATTTCTTGTCACGCAGAATAGCCTTTTCCCTAAACTCTCTGTAAACATCATCAATCTGAGATTGAGTATAGCATTTGCGGGAATTAAGGAAATCCTTCATTTCTTTTTGCAAAAACGGAGAATTAACCGACCCGTCGGAATTGCATTTCTTTCCCCTGTCGTATTGGAACGATCCCATATAGCGATATCCAATACTTTTGAACTTTTCGATTACCTTGTTTTGGTAAATCCTCTCTTTGTCGGGAGCAATGCTGTTATTGTTGTTTTGGGCTGTCATACTGGAAATTCATTAAGTTGTTTCTTTACCTCCACCCATTCAGGCAGATAAGTATCTAATATTCTTCTAAACCTACTGCTGTGAGTACGTTCAATAATATGCGTAGCCTCGTGGGCAACAACATATTCGATACAATTAATAGGCTTCTTAATCAGTTCGGTATTAAAGAGAAGTTTCTTCTTGGAATGGAAACAAGAACCCCACCTTGCCTTCATCAGTATAACATCCCAAGATGAAACCTCAATACCAAGTATTTTAATCCACTTGGCAATCATAGGTTCAACCATCTCCTTGAGTTTGGTCCTGTACCAGTTGTAAAGAACCTCTCTGCGGTGTTGCTTGCTAGTACCCTCGCGGACATACATCATCAAGTAATCACCCTGAATCTCTATATGATGATTGCATTTGTTGTTATATATTACTCTTAGGCGAAATAATTGGCCTTTGTAATAATGAGCCTCTCCTGATATGTATTCACGTTCGTCCTGAATATCATAAGATTTGATTTCCTCTTGTTTCTGAGAAATCCAAATCCATTTTTGCAGAATAAGTCGGAGGCCAAGCGGTCTTAGGAAGA
>JAZUEG010000334.1:0-3245 GCA_045640025.1 Bacteroidales bacterium | reverse complement strand
GCTTATGGAATACAGCACACGCGGTATGCCTCCGCTCACATTGTGGCGGAGTATGTAGTTTACGAATACGAGTGTGATGCAGATACCCACTATCGGGCATATAAAATAGAAAATATTCGAATAGTCCTCGGCCAGCTCCTTGGTGAGCACATGGCTTATGCTGTGGGTCAGGGTCTTGAGCACCCAGGCCACCAATGCGGCTATGATACCTGCAAGCATACTCAGCATTATCATGTACTGTGTGGTACTGATATGCCTCATCCGCCATTCGTTGAACCTTGCAAAGGCCCTTGCCAGTTTATATTTACGTTTAGTCTTCTTATCCATTTCGCTTAATTCCGAAATGCAAATTAAAAAACTTTCGGCAATATTAATATTAAGGAGGGGTTAAGTTTTTAAAAAAAATCCCTGCCTCATGGATTTTTTTCCACATGGCAGGGATTGTTGTGTTGGTTTTATATCAGCTGATACAGCTCAGATGATTACTTGTCCAATGGGAACTTGCTCATCATCTCGTTTACCTGACCCTTTACCTGGGCGATAACGGCCTCGTTGTCGATGTTCTTGATAACGGTGTCGATGAAGTCAACGATCTGAACGATCTCAGCCTCCTTTACGCCACGTGTTGTGATGGCTGGTGTGCCGAGACGGATACCTGAGGTCTGGAATGCCGAACGGCTGTCGAATGGAACCATGTTCTTGTTGGCAGTGATATCAGCTGCCTCGAGAGCTATCTGAACCTGCTTGCCGGTGATCTCTGGGAAGTTCTGGCGGAGGTCTACGAGCATAGAGTGGTTGTCGGTACCATCAGAGAGAATCTTGTAGCCACGGTTCATGAGCTCGCTGGCCATGAGAGCTGCGTTGGTCTTCACCTGAGTCTGGTAAACCTTGTACTCTGGAGTGAGAGCCTCGCCGAAAGCAACAGCCTTGGCAGCGATAACGTGCTCCAATGGACCACCCTGGATGCCTGGGAATACCGAAGAATCCAAGAGCTGAGACATAGTCTTTGTAACGCCCTTAGGAGTCTTGAGGCCCCAAGGATTCTCGAAGTCCTTACCAAGCAGGATGATACCGCCACGAGGTCCGCGGAGGGTCTTGTGGGTGGTAGATGTTACGATGTGGGCATACTTGAGAGGGTTCTTGAGCAGACCAGCGGCGATGAGGCCGGCAGGGTGAGCCATATCAATCATCATGAGGGCGCCTACCTTGTCGCAGATGGCGCGCATGCGCTCGTAGTCCCAGTCGCGTGAGTAAGCCGAAGCACCACCGATGATGAGCTTAGGCTTGGTCTCCAATGCAACCTTCTCCATCTGGTCGTAGTCGATGCGGCCGGTCTCCTTGTTTACATTGTATGAAACGTGGTTGTAGAGGATGCCTGATACATTAACTGGAGAACCGTGAGAGAGGTGTCCACCGTGATCGAGGTCGAGGCCCATGAATGTATCGCCAGGCTTTAGGCATACGTTGAGCACTGCCATGTTGGCCTGAGCGCCAGAGTGAGGCTGTACATTTACCCACTCGGCATCGTAAATCTTCTTCAGACGCTCCTGAGCGATAGTCTCCACCTGGTCAACAACGCCGCAGCCACCATAGAAACGCTTGCCGGGAAGGCCCTCGGCATACTTGTTGGTGAGCACGGAGCCCATGGCGCGCATTACGTTGGCGCTTACAAAGTTCTCTGAGGCGATAAGCTCGATACCGTTTTTCTGACGGTTGTACTCCTTATCGATAAGGTCGAAAATTTCCAAATCTTTTTCCATTGAGTTTTATTTATAATACGTATTTTTTAATTTTGGTGCAAATTTATTAAATTCGGCAAATAAAAGAAGTATTTTTTCAAAAAGTTTTTATTATATTTGCGGTGATTAAAATTAACATTAGCTATGATATATTTAATAATAGCAGCCGTAGTGGTGTGGGCGCTGTCGTGGATAGTACGCGGCAAGAATCCCAAGGCAGGCGTGGCGCTCTCTTGGACAGCCACAGGAATAGCCCTGGTGGGTTTTGTGATGTTTTTCCTGAGCAGATGCTGATGCCGATATTGCGCGCCCGGGCATAGTATGGCACGCATGTTGCAATAGATACAAGTGGATACTTTTATTACCCAAAACCACCTAAACTATTGCAATCATGGAAAAGCCAAGAGTAATATTCACAGAATGCCCCATGCTGGGCGGATATACATTGTCGGTACGCAACGACTGGAATTTCAAGATCAAGCAGGTGAATGTATCGGCCAGCGAAAAGGAGGCCTACATCGCTCAGTTTGGCGACGAGATTATCACATACCAGGAGTTTTTTGAGTGGTGGAAGTCGCTCCGAGAGACTCCCGTATCCACTTCCAAGACTCTGGAAGCGTAGTTTTTTCTGTATCAGCTGATACATACCAGCTGATGGCGAGTAATTTTGTGCGCCATTAGCTGAAATAAAAAAAATAAAATATAGAGGAGGACAAAAAAAATGAAGGAAAAGATCAAACTCTTTGAGGAGAGCAGCATGGTGGGCGGATGGAGCCTGGCGGTGCGCGACGACTGGAGCTACAAGATAAAGCGCGTGAACGTGACCGACGAGGAGAAGGAGGCCTACCTGAAGGAATTCGGCGAGCAGATTATCACTCACGACCAGTTTTTCAACTGGTGGGTGAAATTCAACGAGTTCGGCAACTATTCAAAGTAAAAGCCAGCAGAAATTAATTTTTCGGCTGGCTTTTTTGTTGTAATGTAGCGACGCACGGCCGTGCGTCTCTACGGGTTTTTAGTTCTTGAAGTTTCTCTTATCGAGCACGTGCTTTGCCTTGCCCATTGAGCGCTCTATGCCGAATGGCTCCTTTACGTGGATGGTTGGCTTGATGCCCACCATAGATACTATGCGGTTGAAGAGCGGCTTTACGTACTCCATCTGCTTGGCGGCGTCGGCTGAGTAGAATTCCTGACGAAGCTCCACATCGAGATCGAATGTGTCCTCGTTGTTCTTGCGGTCCACAGTGATGAAGTAGTATGGCTGGAAAGCTGGGAACTCGGTGAGGCAAGCCTCTATCTGAGATGGGAACACATTTACGCCGCGGATGATGAGCATATCGTCGCTGCGGCCCAGGATGCGGTCCATTCTCACTGCTGTACGTCCGCACTTGCACTTATCGTAGATAAGGCGTGTGAGGTCGCGTGTACGGTAGCGGATTATAGGCATGGCCTCCTTGCAGAGCGATGTGAACACCAGCTCGCCAAACTCGCCGGGAGCCACAGGCT
>JAZUEG010000333.1:0-6092 GCA_045640025.1 Bacteroidales bacterium | reverse complement strand
GTCAGGATTTCCGAGTGGATTATCTCTATATTGGCGATTACATCCGGCAACTGGAAGAGAAAAAGGGCAACAGCGAGAGGATTCCCGTATCGTGTTTCACCGCCACGGCCAAGCAGAAGGTTGTCAGCGACATAAAGGATTATTTCAAGAGTCATCTGAATATCGACCTCGAACTCTACGCCACAAGCGCCGCGCGTACCAACCTCAGATACGAGGTTCTTTATATGGAAACCGAGGAGGAGAAATACACTGCGCTCCGAAGCCTCATCGAAGCCAAGAACTGTCCCACGATTGTATATGTGTCGCGAACCAAGCGCACAAAAATGCTTGCCGAAAAACTCACCCTCGACGGCTACAAGGCTCTGCCTTTCAACGGCAAAATGGAGAGCAACGACAAACAGCGCAATCAGGACGCTTTCATAAACGACGAGGTTCAGATTATTGTGGCCACGTCGGCCTTTGGTATGGGTGTGGATAAATCCAACATTAAACTCGTGGTGCATTTCGATATATCCGACTCGCTGGAAAACTATATTCAGGAGGCTGGACGCGCTGGCCGTGACCAAAGTCTGGAGGCTGAGTGTTATGTGCTTTTCAACGACGACGATCTCGACAAGCATTTTATTCTTAATAATCAGACCAAACTGAGTATCAGCGAGATTCAGCAGATTTGGAAGGCCGTGAAAGACCTTTCGAAAACAAGGACGAAGTTTTGCAGTTCGGCGCTCGAGATTGCACGTCAGGCTGGCTGGGACGATAATGTAAATGATATCGAGACCCGTGTAAGAACCGCGCTTCAGGCCCTTGAAAATGCTGGATATATAAAGCGAGGCAAAAACTCGCCACACATTTTCGCCTCGGCGATTATGGTGAAGAATATGGACGAGGCTGGAGAAAAAATTGCCAACTCGAAACTTTTCCTGAACGACAAGGACCGTATGAACGCCCGCCGAATAATAAACTCCCTGATATCCAGCAAGTACATTGCGCAGGCTGGAAACGACGAGGCGGAATCGAGGGTTGACTATCTATCTGACCGTCTCGGAATTATGAAGGAAGACGTAATCCATTCCATAAACGTAATGCGTCACGAGCATATTCTTGCTGACGCTCAGGACCTTTCGGCATATATCAGCGTATCAGACAACGAGAACAAATCGCTGAATGTGTTGAGAAAGTTCATCAATCTTGAAAACTTCATTATGCGTCAACTGAATGACGACGGCGTGGTTATCAACCTGAAGGAACTCAACGAAAATGCTATTAAGAATGGAGTATCAACCTCCAATATAAAAGACATAAAAACTATACTCCATTTCTGGAATATCAAAAATCTCATCAAGACCGAATTTGTTTCGGGAAGCGACAGCATTACTGTAATTCCGCTGATATCAGTAGATCAACTGTTTGATTATCAGAACGAAATGTTCCTGATAGCAAAGTTTGTGATATCGGAACTATATATGCGTTACAATTCCGGGCAGACCGACAAGGAGGAATATCTGG
The DNA here is from genome assembly GCA_045640025.1 of Bacteroidales bacterium. GTDB lineage: Bacteria > Bacteroidota > Bacteroidia > Bacteroidales > UBA3824 > UBA3824. Next base: position 4,586 of record JAZUEG010000333.1, on the reverse strand, counting down.
TATTGTTTTCGGTGCTGGAACTTTTGCAGAAATACAACAAACAAGGCGACCTCTTCAGCAAGCGCGAGACCGTGATTGCCGAGGTTGAGGAGGCCTTGCTCTATCTCGCAAAAATCAATTCGATGAAACTGGAGGGCGGATTTCTGGTTCTATATATGGGTATGAACATCGAGCGCACCAAGGAAATGCGCCTCAACTACAAGAAGGATGACTACAAGCAACTCGATGAATTCTACAAGCAGAAAATCCAGCAGATTCACATCGTTGGCGAGTTTGCTAATATGATGGTGAAGGACTATAACCAGGCCTTGAAGTTTGTGAACGACTATTTTCAGATGGATTACAAGAAATTTCTTGCACAATATTTTGCTGGGAAACGCACCGCTGAAATCAGCAGAAACATCACGCCCAAGAAATTCGACAAACTTTTCAAATCATTATCTGAGCGTCAGTTAGAGATAATAAAAGACAGCACATCCCAGCATATTGTTATCGCGGCGGGTCCGGGCAGCGGAAAGACTCATCTACTTGTCCACAAACTTGCAAGTATCCTAATGCTGGAGGACGTAAAACACGAGCAACTTCTAATGCTGACATTCTCGAGGGCGGCGGCGCTTGAATTCAAGAAACGCTTGCTGGCGCTTATCGGAAATGCCGCTTTGTTTGTGGAAATCAAGACTTTCCATTCGTACAGTTTCGATTTGCTGGGCAAGATTGGCAATCTCGACAATGCCTCAAACATTGTGGAGGAGGCCGCCAGAATGATCCGCGAGGACGTTGTGGAGCGTACCAAAATCACCAAAACAGTTCTCGTGATTGATGAGGCTCAGGATATGGATATCAGCGAATTCTCGCTCGTGGAGGCTTTGATGGAGAAAAACGATAATATGCGTGTAATAGCCGTTGGCGACGACGACCAGAATATCTACGCCTTCCGCGGAAGCAATTCCGAATATATGAAGTCGCTGATTACCAAATACAACGCCACTTTCTACGAACTCACCGACAATTACCGCAGCAAGCAGAATATCGTAAGGTTTGCCAATCAGTTTGGACGGCTTATCAGCAACAGGATGAAACAGACTCCTATCAAGGGTGTTTCTGCAGAAAACGGTGTTGTAGCCCTATGCCGACACAAATATCCCAACTTTGAGCGTGCCATTTTGAATGACATTCAGAACTCAAATCCTGATGGCTCGGTGTGCATTCTCACGAATACAAATCTGGAAGCGCTTAGAATTGTGGCTCTCCTGAAACAAAACAAGATAAAGGCAAAACTGATAGAGAGCAACGATGGTTTCGACCTTACTCAGATAATGGAAATGAGGTATTTCCTCAAGAATATAAAATCTGTGGTGAAGTCACCGATAATTTCCGACGATATCTGGCAGGAGAAAAAACAGGCTATGACCGATAAATATTTGCAGTCGGAAACTTTGCCCATTGTTCTATCTATGCTAACGGCTTTCGAGAATGCGTTTCCCAAGAAATATCTCTCTGATTTCGAGGTTTTTGTAAGGGAATCTAAACTGGAGGATTTCTTTATGAAGGAGGCCGGAGTAATCACTGTTTCCACAATCCACAAGGCCAAGGGAATGGAGTTCGATAATGTGATAATGTATCTCAACAAGGTGCCCTGTACCAACGACGACGAGCGCCACAAATTCTATGTTGGAATCACCCGCGCCAAGAGCAGCCTAAAGATTCATTATTGCGACAATCCCGCTCTCGACAGCCTGATTTCGGATTTTGTATATTTCAGCGACGACAATTCCCAATATCTGCCGCTCGATAAACTTATGGCTCAACTCACCCACAAGGACGTGGCGCTCGATTATTTCAGACAATACAAAAACGACATCCTCAGCCTCGTGAGCGGAACGGTTTTGCAGATAAATGGCGATTATCTTTATCACGATGGAAACGCCATTGTACGTTTCTCAAACCGTTTCAAGGAGACAATCCAGAAATACAAAACTCTCGGCTACGAGCCCTACACCGCCAAAATCCGTTTCATAGTAGCCTGGCGTCACGAGGGCGAGAGCGAAGACATCGCCGTGGTGCTTCCGAATGTCTATTTCAGGAAGGGCTGAGTTTTGTTTTCCGTCTCTCTCCCTAAAAAAGACCCTCCCCAAAAAAAAATGAAATTTTACATCTTTTATGTTGGGATTCACCACTTGTGTTTTCTGAAAATCTGTTGATTTTCTCGGTAATTTTGCCGCAGAATCAATAACGGAAATACAATGAAACATTTGGAAGAACTTGAGGCCGAATCTATCTATATATTAAGAGAGGTGGCCTCTCAATTCGAAAAGCCAGCCATTCTTTTCTCTGGCGGCAAAGACTCTATAGTAGTAACTCACCTGGCTTACAAGGCTTTTTATCCAGCCAAACTGCCTTTCCCTCTGGTACATATAGATACCGGACACAATTTTGTGGAGACCATTGAATACCGCGACAATCTCGTGAAGCGTCTTGGCGCCGACCTCATCGTTGGCTCTGTTCAGGAGAGCATCGACAAGGGCCGCGTAAAGGAGGAGACAGGCTACAACGCCAGCCGCAACGGATTGCAGACCACCACTTTGCTCGATACCATTGAGGAAAACAAGTTTGACGCCTGCATTGGTGGCGCCCGCCGCGACGAGGAGAAGGCAAGGGCCAAGGAGCGCATTTTCTCTCACCGCGACGATTTCGGACAGTGGAACCCAAAGAATCAGCGTCCCGAACTCTGGAACATCCTGAACGGCAAGAAGAACCTCGGAGAGCATTTCAGGGTTTTCCCTATCAGCAACTGGACCGAGATGGACGTTTGGCAATATATTTATAAGGAAAAGATAGAGCTTCCGTCGCTCTACTATACCCACAAGCGCAATGTGTTTTTCCGTGATGGTCAGTGGCTTGCGGCCGAGCCTTGCATCAAGCGCCGTCCCGAGGAGGAGGTTGTGGAGAAGATGGTGCGCTGCCGTACCATTGGCGACATCACCTGCACGGGCCTCACAATCTCTACCGCAAACTCAATAGAGGACATCATCGCCGAGACCGCCTCGACACGCGTTACCGAGCGTGGCGGACGTGCCGACGACAAGAGATCAGAGACCGCAATGGAGGACAGAAAACTGAAGGGTTATTTTTAATTTTTATTTACGAAATGGAAAAAGGTTATTTAGATATGGAACTTCTGCGCTTCACCACAGCAGGCAGCGTGGATGATGGCAAGAGCACTCTCATAGGAAGACTATTATACGATTCAAAATCAATTTTCGAGGACCAGTTGGAGGCTGTGGAGCTGGCCTCAAAGAGCCGTGGCAACGAGGACGTAAACCTTGCCCTCCTCACCGACGGTCTCAGGGCCGAGCGCGAGCAGGGAATCACTATCGACGTGGCTTACAGATACTTCGCCACTCCCAAGCGCAAGTTTATCATTGCTGATACTCCGGGTCATATCCAGTACACCCGCAATATGGTGACAGGTGCCTCAACCGCCGATCTCGCCATTATCCTCATCGACGCGCGTCACGGTGTTATGGAGCAGACAATCAGGCACTCATATATAGCCACTCTTCTGAAAATCAATAAGATTGTGGTCTGCATCAACAAGATGGACCTCGTGGATTTCAGTCAGAATGTTTACGACGACATCATAGCCGAATACCGCAAAATGTCGCAGCATTTGGAGATTCCTGACGTCGATTTTATTCCAATAAGCGCAAAAAACGGCGACAATGTTGTCAACAAATCTGAAAATACTCCTTGGTACACAGGCAAGGCCTTGCTCGATTATTTGGAGACCGTGCAGATCAACAAGGCTGAAAACCAGAACTTTAGTATGGCAGTTCAGTACGTTGTACGCCCTATCAGCAATCAGTTTGCCGATTTCAGGGGATACGCCGGAAGAGTTGCCGGAGGTTCCGTAAAGGTTGGGGACCGGGTAAAGGTTTTGCCGTCGGAGACAACATCCACAGTAAAATCTATCTGGTTGGCTGACAAGCAATTAGACGAGGCATTCGAAGGTGAGAGCGTTGATATCTGCCTGGCCAACGATATCGACATCTCACGGGGCGATTTCCTGGTAGCAGACAATGGCGCTGATACACCGCAAGTTGGACAGAGCGTTACAATGAGCATTTGCTGGTTCGACAACAAGGGACTCGAGCTCGGCAAGCGCTACATCATCCGCCACGCCACCCAGGAGGTTCAGGGAATTTTCAAGAACATCAATTTCAGGACCGACATTTCCACACAGGAAAAAATCGAGGGCGTATCCACACTCTCGATGAACGACATAGCCGAGGTGGAACTCAAGACCGCAAGTCCATTGGTGTTCAGCCCCTACAAGAAAAACAAAGTGCTTGGCTCATTGATAGTTGTGGATCCATTCACCAACTACACCGTAGCCGCCGGAATGATTAAATAATTTCTCGCACTGATGATACTGATAATTTAATATTAGTTTTTTTGCCTCTAAGAGGGTAAGAGAGTTAAGAGCGTTACTTATTTTAAGAGAAGTAATTTTTTTCAAAAATTACTTTTGGGAGTTTAAGAGCCCATAGATGAAAGCTCTTAAACTCTAACAAGGAGGTTTCGAA
>JAZUEG010000332.1:0-9811 GCA_045640025.1 Bacteroidales bacterium | reverse complement strand
AGAACGCCCTTTGCGAAAACCGCACGCTTCATCTGTCCGTCGCGGAAAGAACGAATCATGAAGTTTGTGGAGAGCGCATTCACGGCCTTGATACCCACGCCGTTGAGACCGATAGACTTCTTGAAGGCGCTGCTGTCGTACTTGGCGCCGGTATTGATCTCCGATGCACAGAGCACCACCTTTCCGAGAGGAATTCCACGGCCGTAGTCACGGATTGTAACATGCTTATCTTTGATAGTAACCTCAATCTTCTTGCCGAAACCCATCATAAACTCATCGATGGAATTGTCGAGAGCCTCCTTCAGGAGCACATAAATACCATCGTCGGCCGATGATCCATCGCCCAACTTACCAATATACATACCCGGACGGAGACGAATATGCTCGTTCCATTCAAGGTGCTTAATCGAATCTTCTGAATAATTTACTGGTTGGTCCATTTTGATAAAATATTTTGATTAGGGCAAAGGTATGAAAAAAAATCGAAAAAATCACAAGAAAAAAACTTGTAAAAAAGAAAAAAAAATTATTTCTTTGCAATATAAACCATAAAAAAGCAGAAACATGGAAACAGCGGTAATAAATCCAGTAGATTATTATATGTCGGTTTTGAAGAACCTGACCGACAAATGCAAAATAGAACTGATAAACAGATTATCAGCATCTTTGCTAAGAAAGGAAGAGCCCAAAAACGCACCAAACATTGACGAAATATTCGCAAACTTTTCTCAAGACTGGGGTGGCGAAGGTGATGCAATACAAATATCAGAAGATCTTAGAAAATCAAGAATTAATACAAGAACAGTAGAGATTTGGTAAAAATGGAAAAATATTTACTAGATACCGACGTTTGTATCAGCATACTGAAAAAACAATTTGGTGTACAGGAAAAAGTAAAAAAGGTGGGCAGTAAAAATTGCTGTGTTTCAGAAATTACCATAGCAGAATTGTTTTACGGTGCTTCAAAATCAGAAAACCCTAAACACTTCAAGGACGTTTCAGATATAATGAATCTATTTGAGATAATTCCAATATTTCAATCACTGAAAATTTACGGAAGTAACAGGGCATATTTGGAGAAAATCGGGAAACCAATGGATAATATGGATTTACTGATAGGTTCAACTGCTGTTCAGAACAATTATATAATGGTGACTGGCAACACAAAACACTACGAAAGAATACCTAATATTAAGTTGGAGAATTGGATAAAAAGATAGTAGAAAACGAATTACCGAAGGCAAAAATTTTCGGTAATTCGTTTTCTTATTTATACAATCCGGCCAAAGCCTCGGCCTGACTTACTCCTTTCTTTATCATCCAATCCATTACGGCGCCGCAGAAATTCCAGTAGTATGACACCGTGGCCAGATAATCGTCCTCGTCGGGAAGGGCGGGAACCTCCACTCCCAACGATTGGGCGTTGTCGAGGATGCGGTCCATTGCCTCGTACGACGCTATGGGCAGGAAGAAACTGTTGTAGGTCTCGAATAGATAAACCGTGAGGAAGGGGAAAATCTCGTCCTTCATCTCCATATCGTCCTTTGCAACAAGGATTCCCTCGTGCTGAATCTGCTCGTTGTCATCGAAGAAGAATTCCTGAATCTCGTAATCCTCGGCAAACTTCATGAAAGTCTCGTACTCGATTACGGCAGGGAAAATGTTGAAATTCTCCGAATTGTTCACGAACTCGAAATCCCAATACTCGTAGTCCTGAGCCTCGAAACCATTGCCGTCGCCGTATGACGCAAGGATTTCATAAAGCGCGTCGAGATCCTGAAGGAAATCCTCGCGCTTGTTGTCGAATATTTTTGCTAAATCCATGACAGAATTATTCTTTGCTTTCACGTTCCAGTTTCACCTCCTCCATCATCACGAAGCGTGATATCATGAGTCGGTAGAGCGATTCCACGAGGTCCTGATTGGCACCGCACTCCTCGGCGCGGGCACGTACCTTGGCTATCACCTTCTCCTCGCGGGCAAGGTCGCGCACATGGCCCTTCTTCTTGAAGTTGGCTGTCTGCAAGGCATACTGTCCACGCTCGGCAATGAGCGCAATCATCTGACTGTCGATTCTATCTATCTGCTCCCTTACTTCCTCAAGAGAGTTGCATTTCTTGATATCCATTTTTTATGTTTGATTTCGTTTACTAATATTGTCGCACCAAAAATAAAAAAATAAAATATTCAAGCCAAAAATAAATCAACAAAAAATCAATAGCGATACCCGAACTTTGCGAAACCATCCAGAATATCCTTGAATTCCTGAGGAATCATCTCAAGGATATCAGCTTTCATCTTTGCTGGAATATGCTTGTAAAAGGCCTCCGCGATTCCGCCTGTGATGCAGGTGAGAGTATCAGCATCGCCACCGAGAGATACTCCGTTTCTGATCGCATCCTCAAAATCTGTGCTGTCTAGGAAAGCAATGATGGCCTCGGGAACGGTCTTCTGACAGCTGTCCTCAAAATGGTAATACTTGCGGATATCATCGCAGGTGCGGTTGAGGTTATAGCCGTAAGTATCAAATATATAGCTCCTGATATCTTCCTTACTCTTGCCGGTACGGGCCAAGAATACGGCGGAGGATGTAGCCTGTGCGCCCTTGATTCCCTCAGGATGGTTGTGAGTTATTTCTGCTGATACCTTGGCAACACGCTCGGTCTCCTCCAATGTATCGAATGCCCAGCCGATAGCTGATGCTCTCATCGCCGAGCCGTTGCCCCAGGAATTGTAGGGCTTGCGGTTGGCGGCAGGACCGAAAAGCCAGCGGTAGAAACCTCCGCCGTAGGCACCTTTGGGATTCGGATACCTGTGGCCGAAATCGACAACATGCTCCACCAAAGTCTCCGTCTTGCACTCAGGATCGTCGAGAATCCATTTGGCAATGGCCATTGTGATAACGGAGTCGTCGGTAAAATCGCTTCCCGGTGCGAAAATCGGGAAATCCTTTTTCTTGAAATCTGCAAACTCATAAACGCTTCCCGCAGCGTCGCCAATTATTGATCCTAACATAATATTTGCGTTTTGTTTGGGGGTTAATATTCAATTGTGTTTTGTTGCCACAAAGATAAATACAAATTCAGACTGCTCCAAATATTTTTGCGGAAATTTTACACATTATTTCAATAAGTACACAATAATAAAAAAATCCTCAGCTCCATTTCTGAAACCAAGGATTCTTTTTACTAAGTAGTGCGCCGGACAAGACTTGAACTTGCACCCAATAAAACTCGGATATGCCCCTCAAACATACGCGTCTACCAATTCCGCCACCAGCGCATCTTTCAATATGTCTGTCTAAATGTGTTTCTCATTTTGACGATGCAAATGTAAATATGTTTTCCGGATTATCCAAATCTTTTTGAAACTTTTTTTCTAAAAAAATCATATCGCAAGGTCAGAAGCCTGAATCTCACATAGTTTCTCGGGCGTAATGTCGAGATCCTCGGCCAGACGGTCGCTCTGATTCTCGATTGTTTTCTCGAAAATATTGCGGACAAGGCGGGCGTTGCCGAAGTTTCGGTCCTTGTTATCGATGAGACCTTGGAGATGAGAGCGGAGTTTCTGCATCACGCCGTCAGCTGACTGATACTTGTACTTATCCATATACACGCGGAAAATATCCACCAACTCGTCGGCCGAATAATCGGGGAAATCTATGTAACGGTTGAACCTCGATTTCAAGCCTGGATTCATCTCCAGAAGCTGATTCATCTCGTCGGGATAGCCTGCCAGGATCACCACAAGACGGTCGCGCTCGTCCTCCATACGTTTCAGGAGGGTGTCGATGGCCTCCTTGCCGTAATCGTTGCTGTAACCTCCGCAAAGCGAATAAGCCTCGTCTATAAAGAGTACACCGCCCAATGCGCTGTCTATCACCTTGTTGGTCTTTACGGCCGTCTGTCCGATATACTCAGCCACAAGTCCGCTTCTATCGGTCTCCACCACCTGACCCTTCTGAAGGATTCCAAGCTCCTTGTAGATATTTCCGATAATGCGGGCCACTGTGGTCTTGCCCGTTCCCGGATTTCCGGTGAAAACGCAGTGATACGAGAGCTCCGATACTGGCATACCGTTGGCCTTGCGCATCTGCTGAACTTTCAGGAAATTGCTGAGCTTCTTCACCTGAGTCTTCACGGAATCCATACCAATAAGACCGTCGAGCTCCTTGATGGCCTGAGTGTCCTTGCCGGCCTCGTTTTCGTCGATGATGCAGAGGTCGTCCTTCAGGATGGTCACGAGTTTCTTCTGATTGAGGTTGGATTCCTTGCTGAGGCGCGTGGCCTGTTTCATTATCGTCTGCTCAAAGATATTGCGGACCTCGCGCGCATTGCCGAAATTCTTGTCGAAATGCTGAGTAGCCTTCTTGAAATGCTCGCCAAGCTCACCATACAAATCGCCGTCGGCCTCATATTGGAACTTCCTCATCATAAACTTGAAAATATCAAGAAGCTCGTCGGTGGTGTAGTTTGGGAAATTTATGAAACGGTTGAACCTCGACTTCAGGCCCGGATTGGTCTCCAGCAGTTTCTCCATCTCGTCGGGATATCCGGCCAGAATCACCACAAGGCGGTCGCGGTCGTCCTCGATGCGCTTCAGGAGTGTGTCGATGGCCTCGCGTCCGTATTGGTCGTTGTCGTTGGCCAGCGAATAAGCCTCGTCCACGAATAGCACACCGCCCAATGCGCTGTCAACCACTGCATTCACCTTAGAGGCCGTCTGTCCAAGGTACTGAGCCACAAGGTCACTGCGATCCACCTCCACAAGCTGACCGCGCTTTATGATTCCGAGATCCTTGTAAATCTTGGCCAGAATACGGGCCACGGAAGTCTTGCCGGTTCCGGGATTTCCGGTGAAAACGCAGTGATATGTGATATCGGTCTTGCCGAGTCCCTGAGCCTGACGCGATTTCTGAACCGACAGGAAATCACGGAGTTGCGAAATCTGTTCCTTCACCGACGCCATTCCTATGAGGTCGTTGAGTTGGTCTGAGGCGGACTTCTCCTCACCATCGGCCACTCCCCTGCCCTGGGTGCTCTTGTATGCCATCACCTGATTCAGCACGGCCTCCTCCTCCTTGGTCACAGTATTGTCGGCCTTGGCCACCACAGAGAGCAGTCTGTAGAGCACCACCAGATATTTCTTGGCGGTCTCGGGGGCTATTCCAGCTGATGCCAAAAGATCGCTCACAATAATATTGGAAGCCTTGGCCCTCAGATAGTCACAGAGTTTGCCCACCATAGGAATCATATCAGCTACCGAAACCTCCTGAGCCTGATTCTCGTCGTCGAAATCCACATTTCCACTATCGGCCTGCGAGATAGTGCGGGCTATCACATAGCGGAGCGCCGTGCCCTCCTTGCTCAGGAAATCCAGGGTATGGCCCATACGCTCGTACTGATAGCAGAAATCTGCCACTGCCAGATACAGAAGTCGCTCATACACAGTTAGATTCCTGAAATCCTCAAGGCTCGAAACCTCGAAATCGTAAAGCTTGGCCGATAGGTTGATATTCTCCTTATAGTCAGCCAGAAAACCGCAGAAATCCTTGGTTACGGCAGAATATTCCTTGAAAAAAGAGTTATCATTGTTGTTTTTGTTAGCCATAATATATGATTTAATTCGTTAATAATCAATTGATTCCCAAATCAGGAAGCTCGATGGTTGCGAAATCCTGACCTGAGGGGTTAGCCACATTCTGAAGCCTTGTGGCGAGGTTTTCGATGGCGCGCTCATAGATATTCCTTACGAAACGCGCGTTGCCGAAACTCCGGCCGGCATATCGTATCTGCCCTGCGAAGTATTTTCTCAGTGCCTCCAACGTCTCACTCTTGGCCCTGAAACCTCCCTTGTCCATCAGCCTGCCGAAAATCTCCATTAGCTCGTCCGCCGAATAATCGGGGAAATGGATAAAGCGTCCGAACCTCGATTTCAGACCCGGATTGCTGTTTATCAGTAGCTCCATATCCTCGGGATATCCGGCAAGGATTACTATGAGATTTCCGCGCTCGTCCTCCATACGTTTCAGGATGGTGTCGATGGCCTCCTTTCCATATTCGTCGCCATATAGGGTATAAGCCTCGTCTATGAAGAGCACTCCGCCCAAAGCCTTGTCAATCACGGCATTGGTCTTGGGTGCCGTCTGCCCCACCAACTCACCCACAAGGCCGGCGCGCGAGGTTTCTATCAGCTTGGAGGATTGGATGATTCCCATTTCGGCGTAAACCTCGCCAAGAATCCTCGCCACGGTAGTCTTGCCTGTGCCGGGATTTCCGCTGAAAACGCAATGATACGATACCTCCGGGCAAGGCAATCCGTTTTCCTTGCGCAACTTCTGTATTTTCAGGAAGTTTTGTAGTTTCCTAACGGCGATTTTCACGTTTTCCAGACCTATGAGTCCATCAAGTTGTTTGCGCGCATTGGTGTTTTTGGGAGCTGATACGCTTTTCAGGAAGTCAAGATCCGTGGCCTTTATCTGTTTGTCATCCGACTTTTTCTGTTTGCTGATACGCGAAGCCTGATTCTGAATCGCCTTCTCGAAAACGTTGCGCACCTCACGGGCATTGCCGAAACCGGTTCTCGTACGCTTCTTTATCTTGTCGAAATAGTCCGACAATTCCGCAAATACCTTGTCATCAGCACAATAATTGGTGTTCTTGAGATAGAATCTGAAGATCTCGAGAAGCTCGGGAGTTGTGTAGTCGGGAAACTCTATCACGGTATTGAACCTCGATCTCAGGCCCGGATTCTTCTCCAAAAGGCTCTCCATTTCCTTGGGATAACCGGCCATAATCACGATAAGGCGGTCGCGGTCGTCCTCCATACGCTTGATGATGATATCGAGAGCCTCGCGACCGTAAGCATCATCGTCGCCACAGATGGTGTAAGCCTCGTCAATAAAGAGGATTCCGCCCATTGCGCTGTCTATCAGAGCATTGGTCTTGGCCGACGATTCGCCTGGCTTGCCACCCACAAGACTCGCACGGTCAGCCTCCACCAAATGACCTATGGTGAGAGTGCCCAATTCCTTGTGAATCTTGGCGATGATGCGCGCCACGGTGGTCTTGCCGGTGCCGGGATTTCCGGTGAACAGACAATGGTACGACTGCGATGCCATCTGAAGTCCGCTGTCACGGCGCACCTTCTGAATATTCACGAAATTTTGAATATTCGTCAACTGATCCTTCACCGACTTCATGCCGATAAGCTCGTTGAGGAGCTCGGTTGCCGATTTTCCGCTTCCATGGGAGACGATGCCGTCCTCGGAATATGGATTGTACTTCTCAACAAAATTGATGACCACGCTCTCGTTGGTCACAACCTTGCCATCCACCTTCGAGATGAATTCGAGCAATTTCTTGAGTATCAACTGATAACCATTTATGATTTTAAGGCTGATATCCGCCTTGGCCATCAGATCGCTTACCAGGAGACGGTTCTCATAATTCCTGGCCAGCTGAAACATTTTGCCTATCATCGTCACCGATGCCGTACCGATTACACGGCGGAGGAATTTTCCCTCGTTGGTGCTGAAATCCAGGCTATGGCCCATACGGCTGTATTGAACCGCGAAATCGGTGATAGCCAAGAGGTTGAGTCTGTATCCGATATTGAATTCGTTCCATTCTGCAATTCCATTGAAAGAATAATCGATGAGCTTGGAGGCCAGTCGCAGGTTCTCGATATGTATCTGCAAATAGTTTTCAAGCTCTGTCATACAGGAATCGATGGTTTGGAACTCGGAATTATTGCCGGAATCGGTCACCGTCTGACGAACCGACTTTCCATAATTGGCCACACGCTCAAGCACCTTTTCCGAAGCCTCGGGTGAAACCTTGCGGTATTCGGCATAAACTTTCAGCAACTCATAAAGCTGAGAGATAGCTTTTTCCACGAGCGACTGTTTCACCTTGAAATGGTTGAGAATATGATGCAGGCAAATGAACACGGCCTCCTGCTTGAAATTCCTCGCCACCTTTACCGACTCATCAGGATATGCTGTAAATCTCTTATAATCAGACAGCAATATAAATTCGCTATCCGCAAAACCAGAATCGAACACTCCCATTCGGAGTACCACATTATAAAGGAACTCATATTTCTGAATCTCAGCATCGGGATTTCCGCCCATAATTTTTATCTGACGATAGAGATCTGCAAAAAGGCGAACCCTGATATTGTGGAAAATATTGGAAGCGGAGCCGTCATCAAAAATCTCCTGCACGCGTTTCTGAACCTGACGGTCGTTGGCAATCTCGGAATAAAGGGCGTACGCGCCATTGAGAATCGAGGAATATTTGTAGAAAAACGGATTAGTTTTCTTGGTGGCCAACAACATTAGGCAATTGCACAAACGGCAACCCAAATCGTAATTGGAAGAGGTAATTCCATACTCATATTTTCCAAACTTGATCTTTATCTCAGAGAACTTGTAAACATTCAGTGATTCCTCTTCCTTGTAGCCAATATGCTGAGAATCTGAATGTTCCAATTTGGTATGCCAGTTCACATAATCGGAAGTGAATGTGATATCGGAATAATCAAACACCTGAAAATCAAACATATCGGTTCCCATAATCATAAAATCGGGATAGAAGTACAAGGCATTCTTGTCCTTATACTGAATCACGGGAATATCGAAATCGCTCTGTATGGCTCCAAAAGTTCCGAGAAATAGATATACAGGACTGGTATTCACGGATTTAATATTGCCACTCACCTTATCGGAAGCGGTGTGGAATTTCAAATAACTGCAATGCCTGTATTCATCAAAAACATTGCAAAAGCGCGCAAAAGCGTCCCTGTCGGCTTGTGTGGCGTCAGCTCCCAAAACGGAAAGACGATTCTCCTTATCAATCTCGCCTCTGAAAAGCATAACGTAATTTTTCAGAATATCCTTCTTGATGCCAGACTCGTTCTCGGCCTGTGCGTCAAGATTGTAGAGATCGTTCACAAAATGAGGAACATAGATTTGCGGATTCTCGTATCCATCAAAATCGAAACCCTCAGGATGAAGACTCTCGTATTCCTTTATCTTCTTGATATATTTGTTCTCGAAATAGACAAAAACACCGAAAACAGGCAAAACAAACAACGCAACAGGGCAAAAATACGACTCATCGCTCACGAAATGCGCGATGGTGAGCACAATCATCACCAAAATCAAAAGAACACACGAATTGGTAAAAAACTTCTTCGGACGCTGAAGCTTTCCGAGCTGTTGCTTGTAGTTACCGCCAGACTCACGTAGTTGAAGAGGAATATTGCCACCTTCATTATAATAAAAGCCGATTCCGGGCATTGTGCTACGCCAGAACCTACCCTCACCATCAGCACTCAACTGACGGATTGAGTTTTTCTCTATATCATCGAAATTAGTGTTTTTGTCAGCCATAATCAGGTTTAAGAATAATGGTGCATAGTTAATGAAAAAAAACGAGAAAACAAAAAGAAAAACAAAGAAATGATTCCGGAAACAGAGGAAATGTGGAAATAAAAAAATCCTTGGCTTCATTTCTGAAACCAAGGATTTAAAAAGTTTTCGGGAAATGTGCGCCGGACAAGACTTGAACTTGCACCCAATAAAACTCGGATATGCCCCTCAAACATACGCGTCTACCAATTCCGCCACCAGCGCATTATTTTCAATATGTCTGTCATTTCTTATTTTGACGATGCAAAGGTAAGTACAAAATTTGAAACCTGCAAATTTTTCGGGAAGTTTTTTCAAAAATTATCGATAATTAATCGCAATCGACTGTATCATAGTGGGTTATCATATTCTCTGTATTAGCTGATACAAAAAAAA
>JAZUEG010000331.1:0-2253 GCA_045640025.1 Bacteroidales bacterium | reverse complement strand
AACACCACCTATATATATAGTTTCTGTGATATTGAATGGTAGCAGTGACGAACAGTTTTTTATGTTGGATCTATCGAAGGCCCGTCCTTATATCGACAGATCCAATGCCCTTAAATTTTCGGTTGGCAGAAGGTCGGTTTCTGCTACTGCAATTTCAGGTCAGACTGTTGGAAGGTATTCTCTGCAGCGTGGTGAGTGTTATCACGAGAGGTATTTCTCGCCTTCTGGATGGAAATACCAGATTACTTATCATGATGTGTTTGCTCAGGGTAGCGTATCAGCTGCTCCCCAGGCTCAACAGCCTCCTACTCCTCCAGCTTATCAGCCTCCAGTGGCGGAGCCCCAAGTTAGTGCGCCATTAGTTGCTAAAAACAATAATGCGGCCGATGACGAGGATGTGCTCGATTTGTTGGATTAATTTTATTTTCTTGATTATAAAACCTAATATTATTGATATATGGCAGATTTTACATTAATCGCCAATTCTGGTATTCAGTTTTTTACCCACAAGATTAATCTGGGAGTCAAATCTGATGCCATGAGGATGAATGGTGATTTTTTTGAAAAATTGGAAGAGGATATCGATGGCAATAAGGAGATTTCTTTTATTTTCCCTTATTACCACGAGAAACTCAAAAAGTATATTGAGCTTACTGAGGAGATCAAGAGGGTGGCCCTCGATCCTCAGACCAAGCAGATTGATGAGTCAAGGATTCCTCAGGCTCTTGTGAAGCCTATTCCTGACCAGAAGATTTTTACTGCCCGCGCCCGCGATGCCGTTCAGTGCTATGAGGGTGTGTGGATTCCTATTCCATATCTCCGCCGCAGCTACGATGGCAAGATTTTCCAGCAGGGTCCCGAGACCTGGGCTATGGCTTGGATTAGCCGCATAAATGGTGTGGACGATGAGTCGGAGTTTACCCACAATGTGGTGCTCGCTTTCGATACCAAGTGCGGCGAGAATCCCGATGCTTACCTTATTCCTACTGAGAGGGATGCGGTGAACTCTATTTTTGAGTGCGCCACCGACAACGAGGACAATTTCTTCTTCTGTTCCAAGGTTTGGGTTCAGGAATGGCTGAAGTCCGTTTTTGAGCGCAAGAAGGACCAGAAACTTATCCGCGTGGAGGAGGATATGTATTTCCAGCATGTGTCCAATTATCTCACTTTCCTGAAGGTTTTGGGCAAGGCTGAGGCGTTCCCTAAGGTTACTCTTACCACCAGCGAGATTTCGGTGGATGTGGACCTTATTCTTGATGTGGGCAATTCGCGTACTACTGGTATTCTCGTGGAGAGCCAGAGGTCTGATACGCCTTTCGATTTCACTGATGCCGTTCCTCTCGAGATCAGGGATATGTCGTACCCCGACCGTACTTACCGCGACCCGTTCGATATGAGAATTGCTTTTGCTAAGGCTCAGCTCGGCGAGGAGTCTCATTTTATTCTTTCGGGCAATCCCGACGCGTTTCTCTGGCCTTCGCTCGTGCGCATAGGTCCCGAGGCTCAGCGTCTTACTGTCCTGAATTCGGCGTCTAACAGCAACGCCGTTATGAGCTCGCCCAAGCGTTATCTCTGGGATCTGGAAAAGAGACCTTTCTACTGGACTTATATTTCCAAGAATGAGGATGCTTTTGCCAAGCCGGCCCTTTATGGTATTGCCGAGCTCTTTACCGAGGATGGCAAGCTGCTGGCCAAGGAGCGCGAGAAGGCAGCTCAGGATCCTGATATGAAGACTCCTACACCTGCATTGTCGCCTTATTTCTCGAGGTCGTCGGTGCTCACTTTCGCGTTGTCGGAGATTTTCATGCAGGCCATTTCGTTTGCCAACAGCTATTCGTACCGCAAGCACCAGGGCATGGATAATATCCCGAGAAAGCTGAAGCGCGTGGTTCTCACCTGTCCTACAGCCATGCTCGTTAATGAGCAGATTATTCTTCGTGAGCATGCCAAGGAGGCCATCGATGCGCTCAAGACCAAGTTCGGCAAGAGTTTTATCGACGAGAATCTCGTTGTAATACCTGATCCCGATGATATTACTCCTGATTCGGAGAAGAAGAAGGACTGGAACTACGACGAGGCTACCTGCAATCAGCTTACTTTCCTCTACGGCGAGATCAAGGACCGTTTCATGAACAAGGCCAAGCTCTATATCGATACTGTGGGCCGCATAAGGTCGGATGCTCCCGATCCTTCGCAGCCTGCTGTTACCATAGCCAGCGTTGATATCGGCGGCGGTACCACCGACCTCATGAT